>NZ_JAMOKT010000092.1:0-22580 GCF_023656795.1 Parabacteroides caeci | reverse complement strand
CATATTAACAGAGATCTCCGGCATCCTCATAGCAGATTCATTAAAAAGTCGAAAATCATAAGTTTATTTTAATTCATCTTATTATAATGAAAAAGTAAGCCATAGTTCATACAAGACTCAGGTTCATTACAATGAATAACTTCCTTCACCTGTAACCAGACTGATGATATCTCGTAATTAAAAATATCATTTAGATCGCTAATATCCAACCCTTTGAGCATAAACAGATCATATTTATTTTTCTCATTCATACATATCACTTTAATAAAGATATAAAATTAGCATATTATCAAAGTAGGAACTAGGTACCAAAAAAACTCTTTTTCATTGTCAGCTCACAATACCATTTTTCGCTCTTTTTTTAAATACTGCGCAAATATAAATAAATATTTTTAGTAATACGCTCCGCGAATGGAAAATTATTTCATATATATCACAGAAAAGATCCATTTAGAGGGCATTCTTCAAATGAAACAATCTGTAATACAAAACTTTCCTAATTCCGCAAAACACATAATATCGCATATAAACAATGATATACAAGATATAGACACATATATCATATTTATAAAAAACATATAAGCTTCATTCAACACCTGAGTCTTGTATGAACTCTGGCGTACCCTTATCCTACTCTTTCCCATTCAATTATATCCTAAAGTCGGAAAACATTTCAGATTCTCTATCGAATTAAAATAAAAATATGTATCACCTAAAAATCAATGCTTATGAAAATCAGATGAATCTACCCGAATGCTACTAAACGTACATTGAATGCAAATGCTCCCACGGCTAAAAAACTGCCGTATTAATCGATTTATTTTAAAACAAAAGGATTATTGCATTACTCCTTTATACGATACAAACAAAAATAACATCATTATGAAGAAGAATCTTTTTATTCTAATACTATTCTCTCTTTTACCGGTTATTACATGGGCTCAAGAGAGTATAAGTGTTAAAGGGGTTGTCTTTGATAACCTAAATATGACCGTGCCAGGTGCTTCCGTAGTTGAAAAAGGAACACAAAACGGAACCGTAACGGATATGGATGGTAATTTCACTCTACAAGCGAAAAAAGGATCTAAACTCGTAGTTTCCTTCATCGGATACAAAACGGTTGAAATTACGGCGACAGATAAACAAGTATTAAAAATCATTCTTAATGAAGATAGTCAAACATTGGATGAAGTCGTTGTTACCGGTTACTCCGGAACTCAGCTACGTTCCAAAACGACTAATTCCATAGCAAAAGTCAAACAAGAAACATTAAATGTCGGTTTGTTCTCCAATCCGGCGCAAGCACTTTCCGGAGCTGTCTCCGGATTAAAAGTAATCCAATCATCAGGAAGTCCGGGAGCCGCTCCGACAATCGTCCTCCGTGGTGGTACTAACCTCGATGGAACAGGATCTCCTTTAGTTATTGTCGACGGACAATTGCGTGACGGCTTAAATGACATAAACCCGGAAGACATAGAATCAATGGAGGTTATGAAAGATGCGGGAGCAACTGCCATTTACGGAGCACGTGCCAGTAACGGTGTAATTCTCGTCACAACTAAAAAAGGGAAGGCCGGACACCGGGAAATAAACTTTAAGGCTAAAGTCGGTTTAAACTATGCTTATATGCCTTATGAGTTTTTAAATGGAGGCGAATATATCTCGGCTTTACGCCAAGCCGTCTATAATGCGGGTAATCTCTTTACCGACAAAAATGGAACTGTAAAAGGCTACGGCCCTTATTCAGGCGGTTCATTGGAAGGGGCACAACCTTATGGTACCGGTAACGTATATGGAAAATCAGTGTACAGTCCTATGTTTTTAAGTAACGAGAACGCTAACCTTCTGGAAAAAGGATGGCAAAAAATGACAGACCCGATCACCGGAAAAGAAATTATTTACAAAGACACGGACCTTGCCAGTTATAACCTGAACAACCCGTCTCTCACTCAGGATTATAACATAAATATGTCCGGAGGAAATGATCGCGCTACTTATTATGCAGGTCTGGGATACAATCATCAGGAAGCCGTCCCTATTAATACTTACTACGAACGGTATTCATTTGTAACTAATGCAAGTTACAAAATTGCAGATTGGCTAACATCCAAATCTTCTCTGAATTACAACCGTGCAAACTGGAAAAACATGCCGGGATCAAACGGGTCGGAAGCAAACTATTTCGGTCGTATCATGTCTTTACCTCCTACGGTTATTTTTGAGGATGAAGAAGGCAACATGCAATTAGGACCGGGAACCGCTGACGGAAACCAGTCCTATCAACCGGAAAAATGGGAGAATTTTAACCAGTCCGACAAGTTCACGATGGTACAGGCATTTCAGGTTGACCTAATGAAAGGATTAACACTCAACGCATCCGCCAATTGGTATTACGCCGAGCAATTAACAGAATCTTTTACAAAAGATTACGAGAAAACTCCTGGGGTATTCGACCGTACACGCAGCAGCAAAGCTGATTACAGCCGTGATTTCAGACAAACTTACAATGCCGTCCTAAATTTCACACGAACTTTTGCGCGTGATCATAACGTTGATTTAATGCTGGGTACCGAATATTATGATAAATACTACCGGTATTACAAAGCGGAAGGACAGGGTGCACCGACAGATGACTTTGGAGATTTAGGACTTACAGATAAAGGCGAAAACAAACGTACAATAGATTCAGAACATAAACAGCTGAGAATACTTTCTTTCTTCGGACGTTTAAATTATGATTTTAAGAACAAATATCTACTTTCAGCTGTTTTCCGCCGTGACGGTTATTCTTCTTTACTGGGAGACAACCGCTGGGGATTCTTCCCAGGCGTTTCGGCCGGTTGGATATTTGGACGTGAAGATTTTGTAAAAGACAATTTGCCAGTCCTTTCCTTTGGTAAATTACGCATGAGTTATGGTATCAACGGAAATGCCTCCGGTATCGGAGAGTATACGCTGCAAGGCTCTTACAACACGCAGACGTACAATGGCAACATCGGTTACCTGATAGGAAGTTTACCTAATGCCGGATTACGCTGGGAAAAGACAGCGACATTTGAAGCAGGTCTCGATATGAGCTTTTTTGAAAACAGGCTGACAACCAATTTTACTTATTACAACCGCCTGACTTCCGATAAATATGCCAATCTGAGCTTCCCGACTTCAACCGGTTTCTCCTCTGTAACCAACAACAACGGGGAATTACGTAATCAAGGTCTTGAAATTGAATTATCCGGAAAAATATTCGAGAACAAAGACTGGTCATGGACTGCCAGCGGTAATATTTCATTCAACAAAAATAAAATCGTATCGTTGCCTTATAATAATCTGGAAAGAAACAGACAAGATGCATTCGAAATCTATTCCGGTAATAAACTGCCAGACGGTTCATATGAAAAAATCTGGGTCGGAGGCTATCAGGAAGGATATGAACCTAACGTTCTGTATATGTATAAAGCCGAAGATATTTACAAATCGAAAGACGAAATTCCAACCAACCTGGTTGACAAACACCTGGGAGACAAGACTCTCTATGGAACAGGAGTATGGGATAACCTTAGCGCAAACGAACAAAACGGTACCAGCAACCTACCGATCCAACCGGGTGATGTTAAATGGAAAGATGTAAACGGCGATGGTGTAATCGACCAGTACGATAGAGTAAAAGTCGGAAATACGGATCCGCATTGGACAGGCGGCTTCAATACAACCTTGCGCTGGAAAGGATTACAACTGTATGCCCGCTTTGACTTTGCCCTCGACTTCTGGATTTATGAGAACTCTGCCCAAAGTAAAACACCTTGGTATATGGGCTGTATGCAAGGCTCTTACAATGTACCGGCCGAATTATACTACGACACATGGTCGGAAGACAATCCCAATGCAAAATATCCGCGTTTCCTTTGGGCAGACCAGTTAGGAAAAGGCAATTATAACACAGCGTCCACCCTTTTCGCCTATAAAGGGAATTATCTTGCCATACGTGAATTGTCGTTAAGTTATTCGCTGCCTAAAACATGGACGGATATGGCTAAAATGCAACAAGCGTCTGTCTCTATCACAGGACAAAATCTCGGATATCTGACCGGAGCCAAGAATGTGGCAACACCTGAAGTGGCGGCCAACGGCCAGGCTGGATCCGGTTATGCCCTGCCCCGCTCAGTTTTATTTGGGATAAATGTTACTTTCTAATTCAATAGCAATAAATAATTTAAAGTATACACAATATGAATATCTTAAAATCAACAATACGATTCGGTGTTCTGGCAACAACAGTTTATCTGTGTAGCGCTTGTGATGCGCTTGACTTGTCGCCTATCGACTATTACGGTAGTTCGAATTACTGGACAAAGCCGGAGCATATCATAGGATATATGGACGGACTCCATAAAAACCTGCGTGACAAAACATACCAGCACCAGTTTATTTTCGGTGAAGTCCGCGGTGGTTCCAATGTGGAAACATTAGCCATAGATGGCACCAGTGTATCCGACCAGGGACTGAAACTACAGAAACTTTCAGCCGTGACTTCAGGCGTGAGCAAATGGGGAGAATTATATGGTCTCATAGCTAATATCAATATTTTCCTTCAAAATACGAAAGAAGCCACTTATATGTCGGATGCCGACAAGGCTTATTACCTGGGCCAGGCCTACGGCTTGCGGGCTTTCCACTATTTCGACTTATACAGGACTTACGGAACAGCCCCGTTGCAGCTGGACCCGAACAAAGTTGTAAACGGAAATTTCAATCCGGAAGAATTATACGAAGGCCGTGCAAGTGGTTCCGCCATGATAGCACAAATCAAATCAGACCTCGAAGAATCATTGAAATATTTCGGAGACAACAATTCCTTCGACCCATCCAACAGAAGCAACAAGAAAGCCTATTGGTCAAAGGCGGCTACCGAATGTCTGATGGGAGAAGTATATCTCTGGAATGCAAAAGTGTCGACCGATGACAATCAGGCCAACGAAGCAGATCTGGCAATAGCCAAAAATCATTTATTGAATGTTGTCAACAATTACGGTTTGTCGTTGCAAGAGGATTTTACCAATGTATTTTCCTCTACAAATAAAGGTAATTCCGAAATCATTATGGCTGTACGATACACTGAAGGTGAAGCGACTAACAGTTATACCAGTTTCATGTACAATTATCAAACCGGACAATTCAAAACAATCGGTTATAATAGCGAAGATGGTGTTCTGATGGGCGATACGCTTCAGGTTGGGACCACCGCGCAACAACGCCATGAGTTTAAAAAAGAAATGTTCCTGAAATATGATAAAGCAGACAGTCGTCGCGATGCTACATTTCTGGCAGCTTATTATCAGGTTTCCAACGAACATCCAAACGGAGAACTGGCCGGTACTTTCTTAAGGAAAATAATGGGACATTTCAATGTAAGCACTAACCAGTACGTATGGGATGCGGATGCTGTTATTTACCGTTTACCTCTCGTCTACCTGATGCTTGCCGAAATTGAGAATATGCAGAATGGCGATGTGGCTAAATATATCAATATGATTCGCGAACGCGCGTATGGTAATAATTGGAATATTAGCAAGTACGGTTATGTAAATGCAGATTTCACAACGAACGAACTGGCAATCCTCAACGAAAAAGATAAAGAATTCGTTGGAGAAGGACAACGTTGGTGGGATGTACGGCGTATGACCCTCACCAAAGGAGGTAAACATTTAGTATTCTGTAAAGAAGGGAGCATCGGAACAACCGAGCCTATCCTTAGCGAAGCAGAGTCATATAAAGTGCTTTGGCCCATTGAAACAGAAATGTTGAACAAAGACCCCAAGCTGGTTCAAACACCAGGTTACGAATAATCTATTTCATCTAACTGTTACCTGTAAACCGACCTGTTTTTATCGACAGCCGGCTTACAGGTAACTTTATACACCATCTAGCACAAATTATTTCATATCGCCACAGAAATTATTAAATTATTTTATTTACATTTGCCTCATATTTAAAATAGCACACATAACAATTATTAAATACTGCGTACCATGGAAAAGATTAAAGGTCTGATTGATGCCCCTTTTACTCCGTTTTATGAAAATGGAGAAGTGAATTACGAACCTATTGAAGCCTATGCCAAACTTTTAGCCAACAACGGTTTGAAAGGTGTTTTCATCAACGGCTCATCGGGCGAAGGCTATATGCTGACGGAAGAAGAGCGTATTAAACTGGCCGAAAGATGGATGGAAGTTGTGCCGGAAGGATTCAAAGTAATCGTACATGTAGGTAGTACTTGTGTAAAGACCAGCCGTAACCTGGCTGCCCACGCACAAAAGATCGGAGCATGGGGGATAGGTGCCATGGCTTCTCCGTTCCCTAAAGTAAACCGTGTGGAAGAACTGGTGAAATATTGCGAAGAAATTGCTTGCGGGGCACCGGAGCTGCCTTTCTATTATTATCATATCCCGGCATTCAACGGCGCATTCCTTTCAATGGTAGATTTCTTAAAGACCGTAGACGGACGCATCCCTAATTTCGCAGGAATCAAATATACCTATGAAAGCCTTTACGAATATAACCAGTGCAGGTTATATAAAGACGGCAAATTCGACATGCTTCACGGACAGGACGAGACTATTCTGCCCTGCCTGGCTATGGGCGGTGCACAGGGCGGCATCGGCGGAACAACCAATTATAACGGCAAGGAGCTGGTCGGCATCATCACGGCCTGGGAAGCCGGAGATCTGGAAACAGCCCGCGAAAAACAAAACTTCTCACAGGATGTGATTAACGTAATCTGCCATTACCGCGGAAACATCGTAGGAGGCAAGCGTATCATGAAACTGATTGGTCTGGACCTGGGCAAAAACCGTACACCGTTCCAGAATATGACCGATGCCGAAGAAGCTGCCATGAAAGCAGAACTGGAAGCCATCAACTTCTTTGAAAGATGTAACAAATTCTAACGACTATGGAAGCAAAGACAAACATATCCCAACCGGCAGAATATCTGGGTTACTGGGAAGAAACATACAAAAACGACCTCCTGAACGATGTCATGCCTTTCTGGCTGAAATACGGCATCGACAAAGAGAACGGCGGTTATTTCACCTGCCTCAACCGGGACGGTTCCCTGATGGATTCGAACAAATCGGTCTGGTTTCAGGGACGTTTCGCTTTCATCCTGGCCTATGCCTACAACCATATAGAGAAACGTGAAGAATGGTTGCAGGTTTGTAAAAACGGCATTGATTTCATCGAGAAATATTGTTTCGACACAGATGGCCGCATGTTTTATGAAGTGACGGCAACCGGCGTTCCGGTCCGCAAAAGAAGATATGTCTTTTCCGAAACATTTGCCGCTATTGCCATGGCGCAATATTCCATCGCATCGGGAGACAAAAGCTATGCAGAGAAAGCAGTCAGCCTCTTCAAACAAGTCCTTCACTATAAAAACACACCGGGATTGCTTGAACCTAAATTCCGAGAAGGCTTTATCGCCAAAGGACATTCCTTATGCATGATACTGATTGATACGGCCGCCCGTATCCGCGAAGCTATCGACGATGAAATACTGACAAAACAGATAGACGAGTCCATCAACGAACTCCGCCGCGACTTCATGAAGCCGGAATTCAAAACAATCCTCGAAACAGTCGGGCCGAATGGCGAATTCATCGACTCCATCCCCGGGCGAACCATCAATCCGGGCCATTCCATCGAGACAGCCTGGTTTATCCTGGAAGAAGCCAAGTACCGCAACTGGGACCCGGAATTGAAAGAAATGGGACTGACTATCCTCAACTGGGCCTGGGAATGGGGCTGGGACAAAACATACGGTGGAATCACTTATTTCAAAGACTGCAAGAACCTTCCCCAGCAGGAATACTGGCACGATATGAAATTCTGGTGGCCGCAATGCGAAGCCATCATCGCCACACTTTATGCCTATGAAGCTACCGGTGACAAGAAATACCTTGAAATGCACCGGATGATTAATGAATACACATACGCCCGTTTCCCGGACAGGGAATATGGAGAATGGTACGGCTATTTCCATTATGACGGGACATTGTCACAGCCGGCCAAAGGTAATATGTATAAAGGCCCGTTCCACATCCCCCGGATGCTTCTGAAATGTAACCTGCTTTGTAAAGAAATGCTTTCAAAATAAACGATATGAGCAATAAGAAAATCTATCCCTGGGTAGTTGTCGGCCTGTTGTGGGGCGTAGCCTTACTGAACTATATGGACCGGCAAATGCTCTCCACCATGAAAGACGCGATGATGATAGACATCACCGAACTGGAATCGGCAGCCAACTTCGGCCGCCTGATGGCCGTGTTCCTGTGGATATACGGATTCATGAGCCCTGTAGCGGGAATGATAGCCGACAGGGTAAACCGCAAATGGTTAATCGTCGGCAGCCTGTTCGTCTGGTCGTTCGTCACGCTGATGATGGGTTATTGCACAACTTTCAACCAGATTTATTTCCTGCGCGCCCTCATGGGAGTAAGCGAAGCCTTGTATATCCCGGCAGGATTGTCGCTTATAACCGATTACCACCAGGGGAAAACACGTTCGCTGGCAGTAGGCATCCACATGACCGGCCTTTACACCGGACAGGCTTTAGGCGGTTTCGGTGCGACAGTGGCAAGCGCCTTTACCTGGGAAACGACTTTCCACTGGTTCGGGATTGTCGGTATTGCATACAGTGTGATTCTTATTCTGTTCCTGAAAGATAAAAAAGACCATATCGTTCATAAAATCAAAGAGGCGGGCGCTGCCGTCGAGAATCCGGTGAAAGGGGCTCTCAAAGGGATGGGCATGTTGTTTACGAACATCTCTTTCTGGATTATCCTGCTTTATTTTGCAACACCGAGTCTACCGGGCTGGGCTACCAAGAACTGGTTACCGACATTATTCTCCGAAAATCTGTCAATCGACATGTCGGAAGCAGGCCCGTTATCAACGATTACAATCGCTTTATCTTCGTTTATCGGAGTCATTGCAGGCGGTATCTTATCCGATAAATGGATACAGACCAACGTACGAGGCCGTGTTTATACCGGAGCTATCGGACTGGCATTGACCATTCCATCGCTCTTATTGCTCGGTTTCGGACATAACTTCCTGATGATTGTCGGCGGAGGCTTGTGTTTCGGTATCGGTTTCGGTATCTTTGATGCCAATAATATGCCGATTCTCTGCCAGTTCATCTCACCACGTTACCGGGCAACGGCTTACGGTATCATGAACATGACCGGTGTATTTGCCGGGGCAACTATTACAGACCTGTTGGGCAGGTCGACAGATGCCGGCAACCTGGGGCACGACTTTGCCATGCTGGCAGGGCTCGTCGCAATCGCTTTACTCATTCAGATTTGTTTCCTTCGACCGAAAGTGGCAAACATGACGGATTAGTTGAAAATAATATGATTATATTTGACTCAGTATTTAACAAACAACACATATAGAACAATCACCATGAAAAAAAGCATCTTTTATCTCTGTCTTCTATTCATCGCACAAACCGCCTTTGCAGCAGACAGCTTGTACGTAAGGGAACAGCAGATTCCTATTCTGATAGACCGTACGGACAATGTACTGTTGGAAATGCGTATTCCCGCTCAGAAGGGAGATGTATTAAATAACTTCACACTCCAATTCGGAGAAGAGACGAACCTGTCTGACATAAAATCCGTACGGTTATTCTATAGCGGCACGGAAGCACCGTCCAGGGAAGGCACGCACTTCAACCCGGTGACATACGTTACCAGTTACACACCGGGTAAGACACGCGCCGCGAACCCTTCTTATTCTGTCAAACAAGATGAAGTTACCACCCCGGCAAAGACAATCAGGCTGTCTTCCAAACAGCCGATGGTAAAAGGCCCCAACTACTTCTGGGTAAGCATCGAAATGAAACCGGAGACCTCTTTATTGTCGAGAGTATCCTTCACGATGCCGGAGGCCACCATCAATAACAAACCCGCAGCCATCGAATGGAAAGGGAAAGCAGAAGCACCCCGCCGCGTAGGTGTCGGTGTACGCCAGGCAGGCGACGACGGCTCGGCTGCCTTCCGTATCCCGGGACTGGTTACGACCAACAACGGCACGCTTCTCGGCGTTTACGATATCCGTTACAACAGCAGTGTCGACTTGCAGGAAATGGTCGACATAGGCGTGAGCCGCAGTACGGACAAGGGACAAACCTGGGAGCCGATGCAGGTAGCCATGACTTTCGGTGAGACCGGTGGCCTGCCTCATGCACAAAACGGCGTAGGTGACCCGTCCATCCTGGTAGACGAAAAGACAAACACCATCTGGATTGTTGCTGCCTGGACTCACGGAATGGGTAACGGACGCGCCTGGTGGAACTCTATGCCGGGCATGACTCCCGATGAAACGGCCCAACTGATGCTTGTCAAGAGCGAAGACGACGGAAAGACCTGGAGCGAACCTATCAACATTACTTCGCAGGTGAAAGACCCTTCCTGGTACTTCCTGTTGCAGGGCCCGGGACGCGGCATCACCATGCAGGACGGCACACTGGTTTTCCCCATCCAGTTCATCGACGCGACGCGTGTACCGAATGCCGGTGTAATGTACAGCAAAGACCGCGGTCAAACCTGGCATCTGCATAACCTGGCACGCACCAATACGACCGAAGCACAAGTGGTAGAAGTAGAGCCGGGTGTATTGATGCTCAACATGCGCGATAACCGTGGCGGCAGCCGTGCCGTAGCCGTTACCAAAGACCTGGGCAAGACCTGGACCGAGCATCCTTCAAGCCGCAGTGCCTTGCAGGAACCGGTTTGTATGGCAAGCCTCATCAAAGTGGATGCGGAAGACAACATCACCGGAAAGAAACTGTTATTGTTCTCCAATCCGAACACCACGAAAGGGCGCAACCATATCACGATTAAAGCCAGTCTCGACGGTGGCCTGACCTGGCCGGCAGAACATCAGGTATTACTGGACGAAGCCGAAGGATGGGGATACACCTGTCTGTCTATGATCGACAAGGAAACAGTCGGTATCTTCTACGAGTCAAGTGTAGCGCACATGACCTTCCAGGCTATCAAGCTAACAGACCTGATTAAATAAATACGATGAAACAAAAACTGTTCATAACACTTATACTATGTGTATGGATACCGATGGCCTATGCTGCCGGTATCCCGCACTTGCTTCCCTGGCCGCAACAGGTAGACTGGAACAGGCAAACATTCTCCGAAAAAGAAATCGCCCTCCAGGCAGAAGGGAATACGGAACAGATAGTTACAGCCTGGTTGCAGGAGAATAACATCAGCATCAACCCCGCCAGCAAATATAAACTACAGGTAAAACTTGTAAAAGAATTGCCGGAAGCAAAACTGAACGCAAACGAAGCCTATAAACTACAGGTATCCTCCCAGGGCATCATCATCGAGGCCACCACGGAACAGGGAGTATATTGGGCTATCCAAACCCTCCGCCAGCTAACGGAAAAGAAAGGGGACAGAGCCTATATCACCGGATGCCGGATTACAGACTGGCCTGCCTTCCGTATCCGCGGATTCATGCAGGACGTAGGTCGCAGTTATATCTCCCTGGAAGAACTGAAACGGGAAATAGCCATTTTATCCCGTTACAAAATCAATGTTTTCCACTGGCATCTCACCGAGAACCAGTCCTGGCGTCTGGAAAGCAAAGTCTTTCCGATGATAAACGACAGCATCAATACAACCCGCATGCCGGGCAAATATTATACCCAGGAAGAGGCAAAGGAACTTGTTGAATTCTGCAAACAACACCAGGTGATGCTGATACCCGAACTCGACATGCCCGGGCACAGTGCCGCTTTCATACGTACCTTCCACCACGACATGCAAAGTCCGGAAGGAATGAAAATACTGAAACAGCTCATAGAAGAAGCCTGCGAAACATTCGATACGCCTTATCTGCATATCGGGACCGACGAAGTGGAGTTCACCAACCCCCGGTTTGTGCCGGAGATGGTCGCATTCGTCCGGTCGAAAGGCAAAAAAGCAATCTCCTGGAACCCAGGATGGCATTACCAACCGGGGGAAATAGATATGACACACCTGTGGAGTTACCGGGGAAAAACCCAACCGGGAATACCGGCCATCGACTCCCGTTTCCATTATCTGAACCATTTCGATACCTTTGCCGACATCCGTGCTTTATACAACAGTACCGTCTACGGGCATACCGAAGGCAGCGATGATATGGCAGGCGTCATCCTGGCTGTCTGGAACGACCGTCTGGTACAACCGGAAGAAAACATGATACGGGAAAACCACCTGTATCCCAACATGCTCGCCATAGCCGACCGTGCCTGGCGGGGAGGAGGCTACGAATACTTCGATAAAGAAGGGACAAACCTGCCTTCCGAAGACAGCCGCGCATACACTTCCTTTGCCGAATTCGAACAACGAATGCTCTGGCATAAAGAGCATCATTTCAAAGGATACCCATTTTCATACGTAAAACAGACAAACGTGAAATGGCGCATCACCGATGCATTCCCCAACAACGGCGACCTGAATAGCGTGTTCCCACCTGAAACGGCCTTGCAAAACAGCTATACCTATGACGGGAAAACCTACGAAACAAACGAAACTATCGGTGCCGGAATCTATCTGCGCCACGTATGGGGCACACTCGTTCCCGGCTTTTACAAAGACCCGAAAGAAAACCATACCGCTTATGCCTGGACCTGGGTATATTCACCCAAAGACCAGGAAGCTGGTGCCTGGATAGAATTCCAGAACTACGGCCGTTCGGAAATGGACCTGGCGCCACCGCAGGGCAAGTGGGACTACAAAGGCAGCCGCGTATGGCTGAACGACCGGGAACTGCTTCCGCCGGAATGGACTGCGACACATACCGTAAAATCGAATGAAACCGCGCTGGGGAATGAGAACTGTGTTGCCAGGGAACCACTCAGGGTACACCTGCAAAAGGGATGGAACAAGGTTTTCCTGAAACTTCCCGTCGGAAAGTTCACGCTTCCCGAAGTCAGGCTGAACAAATGGATGTTCACATTCGTCTTTGTCACCCCTGACGGTGAAAAGGCGGTCGACGGCCTGGTCTATTCACCGGATAAAAAGAAATAAACAGACTATCATACAATGAAAAAAACTCTTTTACTATTATGCCTGTTACTTTGCACAACTGCCTACGGTCAGAATAAGATTAAGGTAGCTTGTGTAGGTAATAGCGTGACATACGGCGCAGGCATAGAGAACCGGGAGGTCAATTCTTATCCGGCTCAACTGCAACGCATGCTGGGAGACGGCTACGAAGTGGTGAATTTCGGTAAAAGCGGTGCCACGCTGCTCAACAAAGGACATCGCCCTTACTGCGAGCAGGAAGAATACAAAGCGGCACTCGACTTTGCCGGCGACAGGGTAGTCATCCACCTCGGACTCAACGATACCGACCCGCGCAACTGGCCTAACTACCGGGATAATTTCGTGAAAGACTACCTTTCCCTGATAGCGTCGTTCCGCGAAGCTAATCCGGATTGCCGGATATGGATTTGCCGGATGACACCCATCTCACACCGGCATCCGCGTTTCAAATCAGGTACCCGCGACTGGTACTGGATGGAGCAGGAGACAATCGAAGAAATTGCCCGGCTGGCCAACACCGGACTGATCGACTTGCAGGAAGGCCTGTACAACCGCCCGGACCTGTTACCCGATGCCCTTCATCCGAACACGGAAGGAGCCGGTATCCTCGCCCAAACGGTTTACGGGGAACTGACCGGCAACTACGGAGGTCTCCGTATGCCTGCCACTTACTCCGACAATATGGTCTTACAGCGGGAAAAACCTTTACTCATCTCCGGGACTGCCAATGCCGGCGAGAAAGTAACCGTGCAAATTGCCGGACAAAAGAAAGAGTCTGTAACCGCCTCCAACGGCAAATGGTCTGTCACGCTCGCCCCGTTACAGGCAGGAGGTCCTTATGAACTGACCATCGAAGCCTCGCCCGCCACAGAAAAGAAAAGCAAAAAGAAACTACCGGTTTCACAAAAACTGACCTATAAAGAGGTACTGGTCGGCGAAGTATGGCTCTGTTCCGGGCAGTCCAACATGGCTTTCCGAGTAGACGAACTGGCAGACAGCCAGCGTAAGGAACTACTCGAATATGCGGGCAGACAGCCACAAATACGTCTTTTCAATATGCAGCCCCGTTGGTATACAAATGCGGTGGAATGGGACATTTCTGTCATGGATTCCCTCAACCGCCTGCAATATTACCACGATACCCGGTGGACACCATGCAACGAACAGACAGCCGATAAGTTCTCGGCCGTAGCCTTTGCCTTCGGACGGATGTTATCGGACAGCCTGCAAGTTCCGGTCGGACTCGTCCTGAATGCCATAGGGGGGTCGGGCACCGAAGCCTGGATAGACCGGAAAACACTGGAATTCGAATTTACCGATATACTGTATAACTGGACACAGAACGACTTTATCCAGGACTGGGTACGCGGTCGTGCGGTTCTCAACACGAAGAAATCATCCGACAAACTGCAACGCCATCCGTATGAGCCTTGCTATCTATACGAAACGGGAATCCAACCATTGCAGCAATATCCGATCAAAGGAGTCATCTGGTACCAGGGCGAATCGAATGCCCAAAATATCGAAACGCACGAACGTTTGTTCCCGTTGCTGGTGGAAAGCTGGCGCAAAAACTGGGGAGAAGAGTTTCCGTTCTATTACGTTCAGCTATCGAGCATCGACCGTCCGAGCTGGACCTGGTTCCGCAACAGCCAACGTGAACTGATGGAGACGATTCCGAACAGCGGCATGGCCGTCAGCAGCGACCGGGGAGATTCATTGAATGTGCATCCGAGATACAAACGCGAAATAGGGGAACGCTTGGCCCGTTGGGCACTCAACAAGACATACGGACATCCACTCACTCCGTCTGGTCCTTTATTCCGTTCAGTCGAATTCAGGGACAACGCCGCCTACATCACCTTCGATTACGCCAATGGCCTGCACACCTCCGACGGACAGCCGATACGCACATTCGAAATAGCGGAACACGACGGACTATTCTTCCCCGCCCAGGCCGAAATAATCGATGGAAAGGTGAAAATCCGCAGTGAGAAGGTTACGAATCCGAAGCTGGTCCGCTACGGCTGGCAACCATTCACCCGTGCCAACCTGGTCAACAGCGATGAACTCCCGGCTTCAATATTCAGAACAAAGAAACAATAGTATCATGTACAACAAATCCATATTAACCGGATGTCTTCTCCTGCTGGCAGTCATGTTAGCCGGATGCAGTCAGCCACCAACATCTAAACCGAATCATATGATTACCTGTACCTGGAATAAACTACCCGATTTGCCGGGCATGGCAGACACCGCCTCATTAGGGGTTTCAGCCCCTTTTGTCGGCATCAGTAACGGAATGCTACTGGTTGCCGGCGGTTGCAACTTCCCCGACAAACCGGTCACCGAGGGAGGAGCCAAACGATATTACAGCGATATATTCGCCCTCGACCTTTCAGACAAAAACGCCCAATGGCAGAAAGCCGGCAACCTGCCTCTTCCTGTTGCCTACGGAGCCTCCGTCACGACACCGGAAGGTATCGTCTGCATAGGGGGAAACAACAGCACCGATTTTTTAGCCGATGTCTATCTGCTGTCCATGTCCAGGTCCGATGAAAAGGCACATATTTGCAAATTGGATACACTTCCCGTATCGATGGATAATCTTTCTGCGGCCTATATCGACCACACGATATATGTAGCCGGAGGAAATGAGAACGGGAAACCCGGCCATAGCTTCTATTCAATGAAACTGAACAAAAACCTCGATGGAAACTGGGAAAAACTGCCGGACTTCCCCGGTCAGACGCGCCTTCAACCGGTCTTAGCCGCCCAACAGTCGGCCGACGGAGTACGTATTTACCTGTCGAGCGGCTTTCAGCCTGTTTCCAAGGATGCGTATGGAAAGGATGTGGATGCAATTGTCTCTTCAGATATGCTCTCATACCATCCGGCTACAAAAAGTTGGACTACGGAGACTAAATTGCCTTCAGTCAAAGGCCAAGTCTGGCGTACCTTCACCGGAGGCTGCGCAGTAGCTTACGGCGACAGTTCAATCCTACTTATGGGCGGCGTCAACTACGGCCGTTTCTTAACAGCCCTCAACCGTTCCATCTATATGGAGCGGGCCGAAGAAAGATTAGAGTTCGAAGGACTCGAAAGACTGATAAAAGAGGGAAAAGAGTACATGCATTATCCGGTGGAATGGTACAAATTCAATACATTCCTCTTACAATACAACACCTTTACCAAAGAATGGACCGAGCAGGGAGATTACGAACAGTTAGCCCGCGCCGGAGCAGGAGCCGTATTGAAAGGTGACAGCCTGATCATCGTCAACGGTGAACTGAAGCCGGGTATCCGGACACCGCAGGTGAATTGCGCAGAGATTAAATAGTTCTACATAAAGTTTCTGAAAACAATCTGCCATCTGTCACCTCTTCCCATAAACTGCTATCAACCAACAAATATAAGGTTGCAGATACATTCTTTTCATCTGCAACCTTATCTGTCATCTGCCACCAACACAGACGCTCCGGATAAGAACTAACCCGAATATAGTATACAACTAACTTCAAAGTAATAAGGAACTAGTCTGAAAGTCCTTACCCATTAAAACTACCCTGTACAGGATAGTTACGCAAGGTGTACACCTTAATAAGCCAGGGTGTACAGGGTAATAATAAGGAGTTATGACCCGCGGATTAGTTTCTCCCTTAGTTGACGCTAAAAGATGCCAAGGTTGGATATAGTTCACCTCCGGTTTATATCATACCCGAACAAGGCGAAATCCCCTAGACACGGGTCATCCGGGAATACCTTCTTTAAGGCTTCGGTAATCTCGACGGCGGTTTTGAGGGTAGCATTCTTTTGTTCGGTCAATCCCAGTTCCAGCGAAATCTGATGGACGTGAGTATCTAAAGGGATGATTAACTCATGCGGTTTGATGGCTGTTTCCCAGATGCCGAAATCTACAATTCCGTCTTTTCGGACCATCCACCGGAGGAACATAGCGAGACGTTTACAGGCAGACGTCCCTGTCAGTACGGGAATCCCTTCAATTCCTGAGAAAATATCCTGTATCTTTGTCACCGGATTCGGATAAGGACTGGCAGACAAAGCATCTTCCAGCGAGTCATATTCTTCATAAATACTTTTCAGCCGGTCGCACAACTGACGTAGATGGGAGTAGGTGTAGAAACGGTAAAAAGTATCTCTCTTACCGTGTTCAACCGGATTTCCCGCCAAGTTCTTATACCCTTCATTCCTAATCCAACGGTAAGGACTAGGGCCCATTGCATCATGCAGTTCATTCGCTTTCCGGAGGATTAGTTCCCTGCGTCCGTAAGAAATCCAGGAGGTAATAAAAGCGGACACCTCAATATCCCTTTTCTCCGTGTACCGATGGGGAAACTGGACAGGATCGTCCTTGATAAAACCGCTAACATTATATTCATTCGCCCACCGGCGGAGTTTTTCTTTTATTTCTTCATTCATACATTACTTCTTCTTCAGGAAATACTGCCGTTGTTCCTCCGGATAATGTTCGATGGCATAACGGAGAGCTGTGCGGGGGAGGCGTGTAGCGTGTTTTTCGAGAAAGTCGGTTAATGTTTCCCGGTCTTTTTTGCCGACTTCGCGGAGCATCCAACCCACCGCTTTATGCATCAGGTCATGTGTATGCGTCATCAGCTTTTCTGCCAATGCCAATGTATCGGTATATTCGCGGTTGCGGATGAAAGTGACGGTAGAAACCATAGCAATCCGCTGCTCCCACAAACAGTCGCTATCCGCCAGTTCATATAATCGGGTGCGGTCTTTATCCAGCAGGTAAAGGCCTACCAGATGTGGGCAGGTAACGTCTACCAGGTCCCAGTTATTGATGCGCCGGGCATTATCCAGATAGAAATCATACAATTTCTTACGGTCGGCCTCAGAGGCTTTCTTGAACTGCTCGACCACAATCAGCAGGGCACAAAGGCGGGCTTCATGGTATTCACTTTCAATCAATAGCTGCAACTCGGATAAAGGCGTCTGCTTATTCGCTTTTGCAATGCTGCGGGTGAGGGGAACGACCAGCCCGAGAAACACATCACCTTCGGCATACTCACCGGGCCCCGTCTTGAAAAAACGTTGCAGGAAAGCGGCCTTCTCCGGATTCGCCACCGAGAGAAGCTCGCTCAACACAAAAGCTGCCGTCATGGACGCATGACGCGTGACACAGGACGGTCGCCTTCCAGGAATCCGATTACGTTGTTGCAAACGGTACGTGCCATAACGATACGTACATCCATTGTCTGCGTGCCGATATGAGGCGTCAGTACCACATTTTCCATTTCCAGCAATTCGGGCAGCGGATAGTCGCCAAATTCAAATACATCCAGTCCGGCGCCATGAATCGTTCCGTCCTGCAAGGCCTTTACCAGCGCATGTTCGTCCACCAGCGGGCCACGGGCGGTATTAATCAGTATAGCCGACGGTTTCATCTGCTTCAGTTCCGCTTCGCCGATGATATGGTAGGTATCGGGAGTATAAGGAGCATTCAGGGAGACAAAATCGGACTTCGCCAACAGCTCTTCCTTAGAGACGTACGTCACGTTCAGTTTCGTTTCTTCCTCCACGTAAAGTGGGCGGCGGTTATGGTAAATCACCTCCATACCGCAGGCATTCGCACGTTTGGCCAATGCCTTTCCGATACGTCCCATGCCGATGATACCGAGTGTCTGTCCGGTAATATTCACGCCAAGATTTTCGAGTACACCCACCTTCATCTCTTTGCCGAGCGTACGCAGTTTGCGGTCGCATTCGGTGATACGGCGGGCAGTATCGATCATCAGTCCCAAAGCCAGGTTAGCGGTAGGGGCGGTGACAGGGTCGGGAGTATTGGCTACGGTGATACCTTTTTCCAGGCAATACGCCACATCTATATTATTATAACCCACCGCGTAGTTGGCTACCAGCTTCAAATTCGGGGCATGATCGACCAGTTCCTTATTCACCGGAAAGTCGAACATGGAACATAGAACATCGTATTCCGGAATCATTTCCAACACCTCTTCATAAGTGAAATCTCTTCCTTCGGGAAAAGTCACGTCATAGTTACTTTCCAGCTCGGTAAACCCTTCGCGGAACATGTCGTAGGTTACTAATATCTTTGCCATAAGTCGTTACGTTTTATTATTCAGGCAAAAATACAAATCTATTGTTAATTAATTCCTATTTTTGCAGGTATAATATCAAAAAGCAGTGGATGTGATTAGTTATATTCATGTAAAAAAATAAATGAATCCTACCAACCCTGCTTTTTAGTTTAAGACAAATTATAACAACTAACATATGGTTCTGAACTACATCTGGATCGCTTTCTTTCTAATCGCTTTCGTCGTCGCGCTGGGTAAACTTATCTTTGCCGGCGATACGGCTGTCTTCACAGAGATTATCAATTCCTCTTTTACGTCTGCCAAGACCGGATTCGAGATATCGCTCGGACTGACCGGTATCTTGTCGCTCTGGCTAGGAATTATGAAGATTGGCGAAAAGGGGGGAGTCATCCAGTCGTTTGCCCGGTTGGGGGCACCGGTTTTCAGCAAGCTCTTCCCGGGCATACCGAAAGAGCATCCGGTGACAGGTTCTATCTTTATGAATATCTCCGCCAACCTGCTGGGACTGGACAACGCTGCCACACCGATAGGGTTGAAAACCATGCAGCAGTTGCAGGAATTGAATACAGAAAAAGATTCGGCCAGCAATTCGATGATCATGTTCCTTTGTATCAATGCATCGGGATTGACGCTTATTCCGGTCAGCATCATGATGTATCGGGCACAAATGGGGGCGGCTAATCCGTCGGATGTCTTTTTACCTCTTATGCTGGCAACCCTTACCTCTACATTAGTGGCCGTTTTAGCTGTCTGTATCAAACAGCGGATCAATCTGCTTCAGAAGAATCTGGTATTGTTCTTCGGTGGATTGGCTGTTTTTATCGGAGGACTGGTCTGGCTGTTCAATTCGTTGGAGCAGGAGCAGGTTTCCCTTTATTCGACCTTGTTTGCAAACACATTATTGTTTACGATCATCTGCGGATTCATTGTCAGTGGCATCCGCAAAAAGATCAATGTATACGATACATTTATCGAAGGAGCTAAAGAAGGATTCAAGACCGCAATAACGATCATACCATATCTGGTAGCTATCCTGGTCGGAATAGGTGTATTTCGTGCTTCAGGAGCAATGGATTTTATCATCGAAGGTATCCGGACAGGCGTAGGTGCTTTAGGCTTAAATACAGACTTTGTAGGTGGCCTGCCGACTATTTTGATGAAGCCGTTAAGCGGAAGCGGTGCACGGGGGATGATGCTGGATGCGATGAACACCTATGGTGCCGACTCATTTGTGGGCCGGTTGGCTTCCATCGTGCAAGGTTCGACGGATACAACGTTTTACGTGGTTGCACTTTACTACGGAAGCATAGGTATACGCAACACCCGTTATACTATTCCATGTTCTTTGCTGGCTGATTTGGCCGGGGTGATTGCGGCAATAGCTTTGACATATGTATTTTTTACCTGACAGGTTATTTCCGATTATCAAAATGTCACTACTATATCGGGCAAATCGGATTAATATGGCAGGTATTTGAAAATACTATACCGGGTAATATTTTTTAACATATCATTCAGAAAGATAAATAAGAATAATAATAGCATTATGACAATATCATTTTACGCGGAAGACATCGAACTTCCGGCCATCAAGAAAGAGGCTGTCAGTAACTGGATCAGAAAAGTTGCCGAAACATACGGTAAAAAGACAGGGGATATCAGTTACATCTTCTGTTCCGACGAAAAGATTCTGGAAGTAAACCGCCAGTATCTGCAACATGATTATTATACGGATATCATCACATTCGATTATACCAGCGGAAACAAGATATCGGGCGACCTTTTCATCAGCCTGGATACAGTAAAAACAAATGCGGAAAAGTTCGAAACTCCATACAACGAAGAACTGCATCGTACCATCATCCACGGAATCCTTCATCTATGCGGCATCAACGACAAAGGGCCAGGGGAGAGGGAGATCATGGAAGAAAACGAAAATAAAGCACTGGCTATTTTGCCGGAAGAGTGCCGGGAGAGTTAATCCCGGCATTTTTTCTTTTGCAACAAACAAATTAGTATGGGATATGATCTATTTTACTAACTCTTTCAGCTTCCCTTTTAATGAACCGGGGCCATATCCACTCCACATCTCCTGTACTGTCCCTTCCGGTGAGATCAATACATAGTGGGGGATACCTACTACCTTATAACGTGCAGCCAGTCCGGTACGACCGTTTTTCAATTCATTCCATTGGTTTCCCGTCATACTCTTTTCGGAAATAAATTTCTTCCAGTTTTCTTTACTATCACCACTAATGCTGACTACCGCCAATTTGTCTTTATATATCGCTGTTACTTCTTCCATCTCCGGAATGGATTGTACACAAGGGCCACATCCCATACTCCAGAAATCAAGTAAAATATATTGTCCTTTGAACTCAGAAAGATGATGAAGGTTTCCTTCCGAATCATACAAATCGCCATCGGCCATTTCATCACCGACATTCACTTCCGCTCCCAAATTCATATATTCAGTAATATTTTTCCCTGCCGGGGTCTCTCTGTCAGCCTCAGACAATCGGGCATACAACGCTTTAATTTCAGGAATATACGGATTTTCTTTATCCCATTGCAAACGCGAAGCATGCAGTAAATATTTATCCAGCCATACAGACGATACTGGGGCTGTACTTAGATAATCAAGTTCTTTCTTCAAAATTATTTTTTCCAAAGGCTCCTTTAATTTACGGAGAGAATCCACCTGTTTCCAATCAGCCCGCTGAAGTTCTTCATTATCGGCATGTTCCTGAAACATTGTACGCAGCAAGTCATACTCGTCTGCAGTATATTTCAACACCTCCAACTGTTCAGGAAAAGAAGCTTCCACAAAACGGTTTTCTTCAACCTGTTCTGGCAGATCGCTTTCCACCTTCCAAGTCTTTAATAATTTATCATTTCCTGTTACCTTTATATATTTACCGGGGGCAGTCCAAACATTTATCCAAAGACCGGGAAAGCCTCTACTGCTGGACATCAAATATAGTTCACGCTTTCCGGACGTAATCGTATCGTGCAATGAAAACTCACCATTGATAAGCGTATCTTTCATTATCTCCTTTATTAATTGGCCTTCCGATACACAAAGTTCGATAATGGCGCTATCAGATACATTTTCAAGATATCCCTGAATTAAAAATTCATTTGCTGGAACAGAAGGACGATGGGAACAAGCCCCTGTTAACAGCAATGCACATAATGGCAAAGATAGCTCATACTTTTTTTTCATATCCTATTTTCCATTTAAAATCCAAACAAAGTTGGATAATTCATTATTAATTAACTTTTATAATTTATCTTTGTATCAGGATGTTAAGAGGAAGTAGGCTCTGCTGAGGAGCAACCTACCAGCAATAAG
>NZ_JAMOKT010000091.1:0-23108 GCF_023656795.1 Parabacteroides caeci | reverse complement strand
GAATTATTACTCTAATATATTGATTTTCAAGGAGAATATAAAATAAAACAATGAGATAATTAACTGAATTATAAATTTTTAAAACCTGAATCAGAAGCTGTTTTCAACTCCTGATTCGCATAACTAAATAAATATCTTTTCTTACAACGCACGCAAATGAATAACGAGACATTTGAAATGGTGGCCAAAACCCTGTACGGGTTAGAAGAAATACTGGCCGGTGAGTTATTAGCTATAGGCGCCAACGACATAGAGATTGGCCGCCGGATGGTATCCTTCACAGGAGACAAAGAAGTGCTTTACAGAGCCAACTTCTGTTGCCGCACCGCCTTACGCATCCTGAAACCGATCTATCATTTCAAGGCAAAAGATGCCGATACTGTTTACAAGGAAGTGAAAAAGGTCGTATGGGAAAACTACATGTCACTGGACAAGACGTTCGCGATCGACTCCGTGATCTATTCAGAAGATTTCAATCACTCTAAATTCGTGGCTTACCGTACAAAAGATGCGATCGTTGACTACTTTATGGAGAAGCACAACAAACGCCCTTCCGTACGTGTGAACAATCCCGACTTATACATCAATATACATATCTCGCACAACGATTGTACCTTGTCTATCGACAGTTCGGGCGAGAGCCTTCACAAACGCGGATACCGCGTGGAACAGACCGAAGCGCCGCTGAACGAAGTACTGGCTGCCGGTATGATTCTGAAGACAGGCTGGAAAGGCGAATCCAATTTCGTCGACCCGATGTGCGGTTCCGGTACGCTGCTGATCGAAGCGGCTATGATCGCCCTGAACATCGCCCCGGGTATCCACCGCAAGGAGTTCGCTTTCGAGAAATGGATCGACTTCGACCAAGAACTGTTCGACCGCATCTATAACGACGAAAGCCAGGAACGCGAGTTCACTTTCAAATGCTACGGTTCGGATATCAACCCGGCCGCTATCGAGATTGCCCAGAAGAATATCCGTAGCGCAGGCCTGGCCAAATACGTCGAACTGAAAACGATGCCGTTCCAGCAATATACGGAAGCGCCGCAACCGGGTATCCTGGTAACCAATCCGCCTTATGGCGAACGTATCTCCTCCCGCGACCTGCTGGGACTTTATAATATGATCGGCGAACGCGTCAAACATGTGTTTACCGGATATAAGGTATGGATACTCAGCTACAAAGACGAATGTTTCGACAAGATCGGCCTGCGCCCCAGCGAACGGATGAAGCTGATCAACGGCTCGCTCGACTGCGAATACCGTTGCTACGAAATATTTGAAGGAAAGAACAAAGACTATAAGAAAGCGTTGAACGAGGAAGGTGCGGAAAGAACGGAAGATTCCGCCTCACGCCCGAGACCCTCATTCCCTGAAAAAAGATATGACACCCGTCCTGCAGGTCGCCCGAATTTCAAGACTGACCGCATGGACCGCCCCGACCGTCGTTTTGCCGCCGCTCACAGTGAAGACGAAAACGAACGTACATCCGCAGCACCGGGAAAACGGTTCTTCGGTGAAGAACGCGGTGACGGCCGTCCTGCTCGCAAACAGTTCGGAGGCGAACGTGGTGAACGCCCGGTTCGCCCGATTCTGCACAAAGCCGGCGAAAAACGCCCCGTCAAAATGCGTTACAGAGACGAAGACAACAGGTTCTCTAAAAACAGAAAGAACTTCGGAGACAGAAAACGCGGAGAAGGCCGTCCATTCAAGAAACCATTCAGAAGAGAGGACAATGATGACTTTGAAGATTAAACACTTCCTGGTTCTTTGCGTGTTCGCTTTATCTACATCCATGACGCTGATGGCACAGGACAAACAACTCACATTACACGACCTGCTTCCGGGAGGGAAGACACACAATAAGTTCGTCCCGGCCAGTCTCAAACAGTTGCAATGGTGCGGGGATACCTACCTGTATGCCAAAGGAGACAGCATGATAAGCGGCGTACCCGAAAAGAAAGAGCAGGTTGCCTTTACACGCAGGCGGCTCAATGAGGCGCTTTCGGCAGCCGGACTTCCGACGGTAGGCAGCCTGCCCGGATTTTCGGTTCCTTACAAGGACCAGCCGGTACTGGCTTTTACCAGTAAAGGCCACCGTCTGCATTACAATTTTGCCGAAAACAAGATAACCGGCAATTACCAGCTGGACAGCAAAGGATCGAACTACGACTTCTGCCCGGCCAATAACTGCCTGGCATTCACGGTGGGAAACAACATACAGATTCTTTCTCCGGAGAATCAGACAAGCATTGTTACACGTGAAACAAAAGACGGAATCGTATGCGGACAGGCAGTCCATCAACGTGAATTCGGCATCAGCAAAGGACTGTTCTGGTCACCGGCAGGCTCCGCCCTGGCTTTCTACCGGATGGACGAGAGCATGGTCACAGACTATCCTATCGTCAATATCGATGCCCGTTGCGCAAAAGCCGAACCGGTTAAATATCCGATGGCCGGCATGAAGAGCCATGAGGTGACAGTCGGTGTGTACAATCTCTCGACAGGCGAAACCGTTTGGCTGGAAACCGGAACCCCGAAAGAAAAGTTCCTTACCAACATTGCCTGGAGCCCGGACGAAAAGAGCATCTATATTGCCGAACTGAACCGCGAACAGGATGAAATGAATCTGGTCCGCTATTCCGCCCTGACCGGCAAGAAAGAAGCCGTCCTTTTCACAGAAACGAACGAACATTACGTAGAGCCGCAATATCCGGTACTCTTTCTCCCGAACGATCCCGGCAAATTCATCTGGCAAAGCCAGAAAGACGGATACAACCACCTGTATCTGTATGACACTACCGGCAAACAATTGAAACAACTGACACAGGGAGAATGGGTAGTCACCCAGGTAATCGGTTTCGACGCCAAAGGCGAGAACCTGTTTATCACTTCCACCCAGCCGCATATACGGAGTTCGTTCAATTACGGCACTCCGATGAATGTAAACGGCTGGAAGCTGAATCTGAAGAAGGGAGATACATCCCTGCTGACTCCAAATGCCGCCTTGGAAAGTGTACATAGCCTTTCGGTCAGTGCCTCCGGTAAATATGCGATCGACAGTTACGACGCACCGAAAATCCCGCGCATCATCAACCTGATCCGCACAAAAGACGGCAAGGAGATCAAAAACCTCCTGACAGCTAAAGACCCCTACAAAGGTTATGTCCTGCCTGAAATAGAAGCAGGCACCATAAAGGCTGCCGACGGTACGACCGACCTGCATTTCCGCCTGGTCAAACCTGTCGGCTTGGATGAAAGCAAGAAATATCCGACCATCGTCTACGTCTACGGCGGCCCCCACTCGCAACTGGTAACAGGCGACTGGCAGAACGGTGTAAGAGGCTGGGATATCTATATGGCACAACGCGGCTACGTGGTTTTCACGGTCGACAACCGCGGCACATCCAACCGGGGATTCGCTTTCGAAAGCGTGATCCACCGTAACCTGGGCGTCAACGAGATGGCCGACCAGATGAAAGGTGTGGAATATCTGAAATCGCTTCCTTACGTGGATGCCGACCGTATCGGTGTACACGGATGGAGCTACGGCGGCTTCATGACGACCAACCTGATCCTGACGCATCCCGACGTCTTCAAAGTCGGTGTTGCCGGCGGCCCGGTGATCGACTGGAGCAACTACGAAATCATGTATGGAGAGCGTTATATGGACCGTCCGCAGGATAATCCGGAAGGGTATAAGAACGCCAACCTGAAACTGAAGGCAGGCAACCTAAAAGGCCATCTCCTCCAGATACACGGCGATATCGACCCGGTAGTGGTATGGCAACACAGCCTGGGCTTTCTGAAAGCCTGCGTGGATGCAGATACCTATCCCGATTATTTCGTCTACCCCCGTCACGAGCACAACGTGACAGGCAAAGACCGCCCGCATCTCTACGAGAAGATAACACGGTATTTCGATGACTATCTGAAGTAGTAGTTGATAGTTGACAGGTTTATTTGCCGTCTGCTTCAGCTGACGGATAGTTAATGGAGATATATTCATTAGACTTTAGTCCCATTTCTTACTGATTATAGTTATTGATTAATAAGAGAAATGTGGCTGAAGCCCAAAAAAAGAACAGCTTTTAAACCGTCAGCTAAAGCAGACGGCAATTGAACTAAGGCTAAAGCCATGTGAGATATTACAGTATAACAACAGTAATAGACTATAACGATAATAAATTATAAAGACAATAATAAATTACGACGATATGAACATATTACTATTAGGCTCCGGCGGCCGCGAACATGCAATAGCCTGGAAGATTTCCCAAAGTCCGAAAGTGGATAAGTTATTCATTGCCCCCGGCAACGCAGGTACTGCACAGGTGGGAACCAATGCATATATCAAGGCGGACGATTTCGCCGCCATCAAAGACTTTGTACTGGCTAACGATGTGAACATGGTTGTTGTTGGTCCGGAAGACCCGCTGGTAAAAGGTGTTTACGACTTCTTCAAAAACGACACCTCGCTAGCCGGCATCCCCGTGATCGGCCCGTCCAAAGCCGGTGCGCAGCTGGAAGGCAGCAAAGACTTTGCCAAAGCATTCATGATGCGCCATAACATACCGACCGCCCGTTACAAGAGCATCACAGCCGAAAATATCGCCGAAGGATACGCCTTCCTCGAATCGTTGCCTGCCCCTTACGTACTGAAAGCTGACGGACTGGCCGCCGGCAAAGGCGTACTCATCCTCGAAACGCTGGAAGAAGCGAAAAAAGAACTGGGCGACATGCTGAACGGTATGTTCGGCGATGCCAGCAAGACAGTGGTTATCGAAGAGTTCCTGACAGGTATCGAATGTTCGGTATTCGTCATGACCGACGGTACGAACTATAAGGTGCTCCCCGTAGCCAAAGACTACAAACGGATCGGCGAAGGCAATACCGGCCTAAACACCGGCGGTATGGGTGCCGTTTCCCCTGTTCCATTTGCCGACGAGGCTTATATGGCCAAAGTAGAAGCACAGATCATCCGTCCGACCATCGAAGGTCTGAAAGCGGAAGGTATCGACTATAAAGGTTTCATCTTCCTGGGTCTTATCAATGAGAACGATCCCAAGGTAATCGAATACAACTGCCGTATGGGCGACCCGGAAACGGAAGTGGTCATGCTCCGCATCCAGAGCGACCTGGTAGACCTGCTGGAAGGCGTGGCCGAAGGTAACCTCGACAAGCGCACCCTGACAATAGACCCGCGTGCAGCCGTTACGGTCATGCTGGTAAGCGGCGGTTATCCCGAAGCCTACGAAAAGGGCAAACTGATCTACGGGCTGAACGACATCACCTCCGACAACATCATCTTCCACGCCGGCACCGTCTCCGCCAGCGACCGGATCATGACCAACGGCGGACGTGTCATCGCTGTCAGCTCCTACGGAGCCAATAAGGAAGAAGCCCTGGCCAAATCATTCGCCGGAGCAAAAACCATCATGTTCGACAAGAAATATTTCCGAAGCGACATCGGGTTCGATTTGTAAATGAACAATACATACAGCTATTCTCGCAGACACACCATTTCGGGACCGGCAACTTTTGCCTGTACCCTGATGGCCTGTGTCGCCTGCTGGATCGTGAGTTATCTGAACTCGGTCGGCTATCCGGTGTATGGAGAAGTGACGGCACCGCCTCTGTGGAATGCTATCTGCCAGGTATTGCCCGGCAAGGCTTTCACCTATGCTATCGGCATGCTGCTGATGTTCGGGGGCGCCTTCCTGCTCCACCGTGCCAACTATGTCCTGGTACTGATCCGCGAGAAGACGTTGTTACCTTTCCTGTTTTATGTACTGTTCATCAGTACCAACCCGGATTTTCTGCCGCTGAAATCCACCTCAGTCGGCGTATTCTGCCTGATTCTGGCCATCTATCAGCTATTCACATCTTACCACGACCCCGGTGCCAAGGGCAAAGCCTACAATGCCTCTCTGCTGATCGGGATCGGAAGCCTGCTATGGATACATATCCTCTGGTTCATTCCTCTGTTCTGGATAGGGATGTATAACTTCAGGAGCTTGAGTATCCGTACCTTTCTAGCCTCCCTGCTCGGTGTAGGTACCGTCTACTGGTTCCTGCTGGGCTGGTGTATCTGGTTCCGCGACTTCACGCCGTTCACGATTCCGTTTGCCACGCTGTTCAAGATACGCATCCTGGCCGCTGCCGGCATCGGGTTGCTCGACTGGGTCGGCATCATCGCCATCGCCATGCTGACGGCTGTATCCGCCATCAACATCATCACGCACGAATACGAAGATGTGCTGCGTACACGCCAGTTCCTGTCCTTCCTGATCTGTATGTCGGTGTGGGCCTTTGCGCTCTATTTCCTGTACGAGCAGGCATCGGAAGAGTTTCTGGAGACAGCCTGTATCCCCTCTGCCATGCTGATCGCCCATTTCTTCACCGTCATGCGGGGTAAGATAGTTTTCTGGACCTTCTATTCCACCATTGTTCTATTTATCGCTCTCTTGTTTCTACACCTATGGAATTTCTTATAGAATACGGATATATCGGGGTGTTCATCGCCTCTTTCCTCGCAGCGACGATCCTGCCTTTCAACAGCGAAGTCGTCCTGACCGGTGTTTTACTGGCTGGTTCTGCCTACTGGCCCTGCATGGTCGCTGCCACATTGGGTAACTTCCTGGGCGGCATGAGCTGTTACTGGCTCGGCATGCTGGGAAAAGTGGAATGGATCGAGAAATACCTCAAACTGGATGCCAAAAAGCTGCAAAAGGTACAGGACTGGATTGCCGGTAAAGGTTCCTGGATGGGTTTCTTCGTCTTCCTCCCCGGCATCGGCGACTTTATCGCGGTAGCGCTCGGTTTCCTGCGCGCCAACGTCTGGATCGTCGCCATCTCCATGTTCCTGGGCAAAGCCATCCGCTATTGGGTATGGATGGAGTTTGTATATAAGGTGCAGGGAATGTTTTAAACTTTCTTTCCCTTATTATACTACTTGAATGATGACTTTCGTAAAGATACTACCGCGGCGCACATAGATGGAGTATTCTTTCGAATCGGTCCAATAATAATAGGTAACTGTCAATTTACCACCATCGGTCGTTATCTCAAATCCATCGGAAGTTGAGTATAAGAACTCGACATCTTTCGGAAAATCCATTTCCACAACATCACCACTGTTACTCACCTCACCGATCACGCTGCCGTATTCCGGCAAGCCCTGCGGATCGGGATAAACGGGGGCATATTTGACTACGGCTCCCACATTGACAGCCGTTCCCGTATTCGCTATATCCTTCACGATTTCAGATTCAACATAAAACTGGTAATAAGAGGCTTCGAGAGCAATCGCAGGTTTTCCGGAAGGAAATTCGAGTATCGAATTGCGATTGAAGGCCTGGTAAAGGCATCCCGGCAACACGGCCGCCTTCCGCACGAGCCCGTCTCCGACCCTGGGAGGAACAACCTTTCCAATCCCGTTTGCACCACCGAGTTCCACAAGCAGGCACGACGAGCCGCTGAAATTGTTTTCATCCGTGATATAAATATCCGAATTGCCCAGATACGTTTTTCCGTTATCCTCATTGAGCATATTCAATGTGGTGACATCCTCCAATTCTACTGAATCATCATCGGAGCAAGATGTTGCGAAAAATACGCTCGCAACAAACAGAAGTTGAAATAATAGCTTCTTTTTCATCATTTATCAATTAATAGTTTTACAATAGGAAACACACACAAAGTGTTTATGTTATTCCGCCAGCCACTGATTCAGCTGCGTCAAGATCTTTTCCTTCATATCTTCAGGCATATTACCGATGCGGGCACGATGGCTACCGCGGGGCTGGAAGTAGACCTGTTCATTCTTCTTTCCTTTGAAAACCGGAGCATGGGCTGCACTCCACGGGTCGATTTCACCGTAAATAAAGATCATCTTCGGATCATTGTCCTTCAGAAAATCATAAATCTTATGGTAAAGGGCGGGGCGGAACTCGACCTTGCCGACCAGCTCTTTAGGCAACATGATGCGGTTCAGATAACCTTTACTACTGTCGATGGTGAGGTATTTCTTAAACGGCTTCGTGTCATATCCGTAATAACCCAACTCGCGGGCGGCCTGAACAAAGAAAGAAATAGTAGGTTGGTTCTCCGCAAAATAGTCGGGACTGCTGATATCCATCAGATGTTTGAACAGCGTCGGGGTATCGGAATGGAGAGAAGGAATAACAGATACGGACGTTCCCCACTGCCATAAGGCAAAAGGATACTCCAGCACGCAATAATCGAGTACTTCGGGCATCGGGATACGGTATTCCAGGTTCTTTTCTTTGGAAAAAGCCTCCAGCAAAGGGATAATCTCTTCTTTGCGTTTCAAGACCTCCTTCTGGAACGCTTCTATCTTGCGGCGCTCCTGTTTTGTACCGACCTTACGGAGGAACGGTTCGTGGCGACCGTCTTCAACGCCTTTGCACAGCGGACCGACGTAAGGGACGGATATATCCACGTCGTCCGGGAAAAAGGCACGGTAAAGCATGGTAGTCTGGCCGCCTTTGCTGATACCGGTGCTGATCCATTTGCCGGTATAAAGCTGCTTGAAAGTCTGGTTGACGTTATGCAGGTCGTAAGCGGAATTTTCGGCAGTCAGATAATCCCAGTTGCAGGGTTCGGGTGTGGATTCCAGGAAATAACGATACTCCACAAAGACCAGGTTGGCATTCAGCAGCTTGGTCAGTTCCTCCTCATATTTGGGGTTCAAGGCATAAGCACCACCATACCCTTCGGTGACAATAACGGTCGGGCGATCGAAACCGACATGGCCTACAACAACACGCTGGGTGAAAGTGCCGGCTTCCGGATTTTTAGGGTCGACAAGCTGGGTGATACGTACAAGATATTTTTCGGGATAGACGTCCGATTCCAGTTGTTCGACACTGGTGATCCCTTTCAGGGCGGCAAGCTTCTCCTTCAGTTCGCCCGGCGCGGCAAAGGCAGCCAGGGTACAGAGAAAAGAGAGAAGCAGAAGATTGAATGTTCTTCTCATGGCTTATTCTTTTTTGTTATTTATTGTTCTTATCAGTCCTTCATATTTGGCTCGTTTCACAGCCGACCCGGCAAAGATACGATTATAATCGTCGCGGGTAAAGCAGCGAAGGTCTTCTTTTTTCAAAGACAGGAAAGCCGGTGAAGGAGAAAAAGCCACTTCACGGGTAGGACTGGCAAAGCGGTTCCAGGGACAGACCTCCTGGCAGGTGTCGCAACCGTAGAGGCGGTCGCCCAGGCGGGAAGCCTGTTCGGAAGGGATATCGCCTTTATGCTCGATCGTAAGGTAAGAGATGCACTTGTTTGCGTTCAGGTGGCCGGGACGTTCCAGGGCACCTGTCGGACAGGCATCGAGGCAACGGCGGCAGGCACCGCAACGATTCTTCTGAGGGGTGTCGTAATCCAGTTCCAGGGTTGTGACGATCTCTCCGAGAAAGAAAAAGGAGCCTTTACCGGGTATAATCAGGTTGGTATTCTTCCCAATCCAGCCAAGACCGGCTTTCCAGGCCCAGTAACGCTCCAGAATGGGAGCAGAGTCGGTGAAGAAGCGGGCGACAGGAAGGGTAGAGTCAGCCTGTCCCCGTGCTTGACACGGGGCCGCCGAGGAACCGGTCTCCTCATTTTCCGGTCGAAACGGCCTGCTCACTTGCGGCCCCGTGTCAAGCACGGGGACAAGGCTTGTTATGTATTCCCAAAGCTGCCGGAGTTTGTCTTTCACAACGATATGATAGTCCTTCCCATAAGCATAATAGGAAATGCGCGGGGAACCAGGAGATTGCTTCTGTGCCGGATAGTAATTAAGGGCCACGGAAATAACGGAACGGGCACCTTCCACCAACCCCGCAGGATCGAGCCGGATATCACGGTAGTTCTCCATATATTTCATGCCGGCATGACATCCTTCGGCTATCCACCGGTCAAAAAACAAAACTTCGGTGTCTGCGGAAGCCACTTCAGCTATTCCGCAGGCATCGAAGCCTAATTCCTTCGCTTTGTTCTTTATTAATATGGATAAACTATGCATCTCGACTAAATAGAAACTTCAACATTCTGTCATGGCGGGCTTGACCCGCCACCGCATCCTACTCAAATACACATATCCCAATCTGCTGCTAAATCTTTCCACTCTGGATTCATATCCACAATAAGTGCATTCTTCCAGCATCTTTTCCAATTTTTCAACTGTTTTTCTCGGGCTATAGCTTCATCTATACTATTAAACTCTTCAAAATAAACAAGTTTTACACAATTATACTTACTGGTAAAACCCGGTATCTCACCACTTTTATGTTCCCTTATCCGCCGTTCCAAATTATTGGTAACGCCAGTATATAAAACATTTCCATGCTCATTGGTTAACATGTATATCCAATACTGATGTATATTTTTTATCACAGCTTATTAATTATGTCCTCCCGGACTCGATCCGGGATCTCACCCTAAACAAATATGTCATGTAGGATGAGATGGCGGGTCAAGCCCGCCATGACAGATTATTCAAACACTTTAAAAGTATACCCTTCCTTCTGCAACCACTCGATAGCGCGAGGCATGGCTTCGCGCATGTTCGTTTCGGCTTTCAGGGAGTCGTGGAAGACAATGACGGAGCCGTTGCGGGTATAGTTCTTTACCACATTGAAGACACCGTTCGGAGTCATGTGAGGGCTGTAATCGCGGGTCACCACGTCCCACATGATGATCTTGTACTTCCGGCGCAAGGCAACAACCTGCGGAAAACGCATATGCCCGTGGGGAGGACGATATAAATCGCTCTGAATATATTCGGCAGCCTTCTCTATGTTATCCAGATAATTCTTCGTCCAGTATTGAAGTCCCTGGATATGATTGTAAGTATGGTTCCCTACCCGATGACCGCGGTCGAGCACCATCTGATAGATATCCGGATGTTTGCGGACATTATCCCCTACACAGAAGAAGGTAGCCTTCACTTCATATTTATCGAGTATATCCAAAACCCAAGGGGTAACCTCGGGAATTGGGCCGTCGTCGAAGGTGAGATATACACACTTCTCCTTGGCCGGTATCCGCCAGATTACCCCTGGGAACAGGACCCTGTAGAACCAGGGCGGTTGTTCTATAAACATACGTTATTTATTTCCACGCACCGAACCCCAAGCCATCCGGTAGTTGTCAAACTCTTCCTGATACTTAGCAGCGAATTCGGGATTATAATGTTTGCTGACTGTCAGCACTTGATTCATGACAGCCAGGTTATGTTCCAACTCTCTCGTTACAGAGGCCAGCTGAGAAGGTCTCAGACGGAAGAACCAGTCGATATTGCGCATTGCATTCTCTGCAATTCCGGTAAAGACCTCTTCTGCCTTTTCATCCTGGTCGAGCGCATAATACAATTCGCCTGTCGTAAGAGCGGTATAATCCAACGGAACATTCTCCGGCGGCAGTACTTCCATACATTTATTCAGTACATTCAGCGCTTTTTCACTCTTACCTTCCTTCAACAGGTCTTCAGCCAACTTATTGAACAATGCCATACGGTAGCTCTTGCACATACGCATCACGTTTTCGTCGATGTAAACGCCCGGTTTGTCTACGCCACCCCATTTGAACTTATTCATCACGTTGTCGTACATCTTTTCCGTGTTGGTACCTTTATTCGCCTGCTTCGGAACGATCTGGTAAGCGAGACCGGTCTGTTCGAAGTAACCGTCCAGACCGACAAACTGATCAGGATTTACGGTGATCGCATAATAAATAGGACGTTCCCAATTATTGGTCTGCAACATATCCAGAATCATCAGTTCCTGTTTGCCCAAAGCAGTCTTGCCTTTCAGGCTGATTGTCATTTCCTTCAATAAACCGGTCGAATCGGTAGCCAGGCCTTTGGCAACGGCTGTCGCTGAATCCACCTTATAGATAAGCGTTTCCGAAGGGATATAGTCGAGTTCCTGATTGAAACCAGGTATCTTCTTGAATTTCGGATCATTGCTGCGTACAAAGTTCAGCCCGGTACTCAAGTCGATAGGTTTATCCATCATCGGGACAATATAGGCAGCATCGCGTGTACCCTGTATATAATCGGCACGGTCCCATGAAATAGGCAGCGGAGCCGATTCGTACGCCTGTTTCTTCATCTGGTCGATATACCAGTCTGTCTGCAAATAACTGGTGTTACATACACGGACATCGGTACGGATACCCTCCACTTCCTGTGCATACCACAACGGGAAAGTATCGTTATCGCCATTGGTAAAGATCACGGCATTCGGTTCGCACGATTCCAGGTAGTTAGCACCGAAATCACGGCAAACATAACGTCCCGAACGGTCATGGTCGTCCCAGTTCTGACCCGCCATCTGGATAGGCACGAACAGGCACAGTACTGTCGCAACAGAACCTGCCACCACCGGAGACAACTTGCCGTATTTCTGCATCAGCTTCGCCAGGGCCGCGACACCGAACCCGATCCAGATACAGAAGGCATAGAAGGAGCCAGCATACGCATAGTCTCGTTCACGCGGTTGATACGGCGTCTGGTTCAGATAGAGCACGATAGCGATACCTGTCATAAAGAACAGGAAGAAAGTGATCCAGAAACTCTGGATACCGCGCTGTCCGGAATAAGCCTGATACAAAAGCCCCAGGATACCGAGCAGGAGCGGCAACATATAATATACATTATGTCCTTTATTGTCAGCTATATCGGAAGGCATGTTGTCCTGCGGACCTACAAGCACCTCGTCGATTGCCTTGATACCGGTAATCCAGTTTCCGTTCATCACTTCACCATTTCCCTGGATATCATTCTGACGGCCGGAGAAGTTCCACATGAAGTAACGCCAGTACATGAAGTTCAGCTGATAGGCAAAGAAATAACGCAGGTTTTCGGCAAACGTCGGCTTCATCACCGTCACGTTCTCACCACAACGGTTGAACTTCACAGGTTCTCCCTTAAACTGCGACCATTCCTTATAAGCTCCCACATGCGCATCCACATTGCTGTACATACGTGGGAAAAGCATATTCAGTTCGTCTACATATTCATATTCAACATCGTGGCGCGAAACAAAATATTTGTCTTTTTCACTCGGATCTTTCTTGATGACGCGGCTCCATACAGCTTCACCTTCCTTGGTTACAGGAGCACAGTTACCGCCCTGGTTCTCACGCTGTACTTCCGAAGCAAACGTCTGTCCGTACAACAACGGTGTTTTACCATACTGTTCACGAGCCAGATAAGAACGCAAAGTGAAAATATCGCTCGGTGCATTCTGGTTCATCGGCGTATCGGCCGTCGCACGGATCATCGTCAGCGCATAAGAAGAATAACCGACAACGATTACCATCAGGCAAACCAATACGGTATTCAGCATCTTGATATTCACCTTCTTGCTCATAAACAAATAAGCAGTCAGGGCACCTGTCAGAATAACCGCCAGCACATAGCCGCTTCCGATAAACGGCACACCCACCAATACGATAGACAGGATAAACGCCACCTTCATGCGTACCGGGTTAATTTCATCGCGCATCGTTTCCCAAATAGACCAGATTAGCACAGCGGTCAATACAATCACATAGGCAAATACACCTGAATTGTAAGGCATTCCCAACACATTGACAAACAACAGTTCGAAATAGCCGCAGACTTCAACCAATCCCTGTACGACACCATACATCATCAGTCCGACAATTGCGAACGAAACCAGCAACGCATAGATAGTCCCCTTCATCGTAGGATTCGGGAATTTCTTATAGTAATAAACCAGCACGATAGCCGGGATACAAAGCAAGTTCAACAGGTGGACACCGATACTCAACCCCATCAGGTAAGCGATCAGTACGATCCAGCGGTCGGCATGCGGACGGTCAGCCGCCTCTTCCCACTTCAGGATTAGCCAGAAAACCAATGCAGTAAACAGAGAAGAATAAGCATATACCTCACCTTCCACGGCACTGAACCAGAATGTATCGCTAAATGTATAGGCCAATGCTCCTACCAGACCGCTACCCATAATTGTGATCATCTGACCCAATGAGATTTCATTCTCATCGTCCACCATGATCTTACGGGCCAGGTGTGTGATACTCCAGAACAGGAACAGGATTGTCAGCCCGCTAAAGAGTGCCGACATCGAATTGACCATTTTAGCCACTGTGGAAGTATCCGACGCCAGCTGCGTGAACAGGTTGGCCGTCAACATAAAGAACGGTGCTCCGGGCGGATGCCCAACTTCCAGTTTAAAAGCAGAAGAGATGAACTCACCACAATCCCAGAAACTGGCAGTGGGTTCGATAGTCATCAAATAAACGGTTGAAGCGATCAGAAAAACGATCCATCCCAACACGTTGTTGATTAGTTTATACTTTCTCATGTTTGTATAAAGTGTGATAATTAGTTGTCAAATTACGCCATCCTCACACGGACAGTCGGCCGCAAAGGTAAGCATTTACGTTTAATACCAACGCCTTAATACTCCATAAATTGTATTGAAGAGATTAGAATTATATTAAAAAAAGTCTGATTTTTAGCTGACTGAAGATGACAATAATATGACACGGATGTCATATAGCAAAAACCGCCTTTTCATCGGTTACTTTGATCAGATTACCTCTGCCAGTTTCCAGGCTTGAATATGTTTTATGCCCTTATTGGAAGGATACGAAATCTCATCAAAAGAAACTACATACTTATCATAATTATCCTGAATTGCTTCCAAAGGCGCATATTCACGACGGACCGTTTGCTCATCTGACAACAAGTAGGTACTTTGCAAATAAAGAATATGATCCCCTTTCATAGCGACAAAATCAACTTCTTTATCCCGCATAGCACCGACATACACATCATATCCGGAACGCCGCAATTGTAAATAGACAAGATTTTCCAGCTTATAACCGATTCCGTAGGCAAAACCCGGATAAAGATAATTTTTATAAGCAAGGTCATTAATGTAATATTTGCAATTGCCGGAAATCGTCTCCTTTCCTCTTATATCATAACGTTCAACTTTATGAATAAGAAACGTATCTTCTATATAGCCAATATAGTTAGAAATAGTATCATAGGTTGTTTTCCGCTTCTTGCTTTTAAAGAAATTCAAAATATTGGTTATCGAAATCAGGTTAGAGGCATTGTTCACAAGATATATAAAAATATCTTCCAATAACTTAGGGTCCTTTATGCTATTTCGTTGTATAATATCCCTTAATAATACGGTATCTTTAATTGCCGCAACATAATTACGCCTCGTCTCATTGTTAGGTAAGATAAATAATTCAGGTAACGCCCCACTTTCCATATAGTCTAAATAACTTTGCCTGTGATCGTCTTTTCCGGTTATCCCGATATATTCCTGATAACTAAACGGAAATATCTCAAAATTCACATATCGTCCGGACAAAAGAGTGGCAAGTTCTCCTGATAACATCTTTGAATTAGAACCACTTATAAAGATAGCTTTTACCAGCACGACGTTGACCGACAAGCACTTTGTATACAAAGACCGGGGTGAGTGCGATTTTATCGCGATTGGAAAGAGACATGTCCGCAAGCCCCATTGCTTAAACCATTCGCATTGAAACTCCACTGAGTATTATTCCCGTTGGGGTTGTTGGCATGCCACCAGTTTGTAAGTGTTGTACCGACTGTACCCACCCAATAAATATAATCCTGATCATTACTTAACTTCCCGGTACTGCAATCAAAAGTCAACACATAGGGAGAATTCCGACCCGGAAAAATGGAAATATCTGTCCTTACCTGAGTTCCACCGGTGAAAGAGGCACTTCCCCCCTCTTCAGAATCAATAACCATAGAAGCATCGGCCCGCGTGGCTATCAGACCCGGATCATTCGAACCAATCTCATATGCAAGGTTAAAAGCTGTTTTCTTAACCAGGACGCCCTGGAGTTCCGTAACCATCAGAACCTGCGAACATTGGTAATCGTTCAATGCTTTTTTCGTTTGTAGATTTATACTATGCAAATCACCTTTTAGTCTTGCAATATGCCCCGGATAAATTCTCAACGGATCGGTAACCTCCTTGGTTGCACTAAGCTCAAACTCATCATATTCATTCACGATTATATAAGGACGCAGCAATGCATAAGTCTCATCATAACTCCTCGAAGAGTACATCTTTTCATCGTCATCATATGCGCATGAACCTAAAACAGTACCTACCGTAACCAATAAAAGCAATAAACGAAATTTTAAATTCAGAGTATCCATAATCGTATTTTCTTAAATTAATACTTTTCTTACTTCCACCCACAAACCTTATCTTTCATTCGTTCCGGAGCAAAGATACACCAATGTTAGAATTCCCGGACAGATAATACCCGAATTATGAGAACGTTTCGTATTTTTAAGAGATACTCATCCGGTAATACAGCAGGTCATCATCTATAAACATTTTATTATTCAAGAATGACAAAAAAAAGATGACATAACAATCAGGACGATATCTGCCTCCTGTTTATGGCATATCTAGTAGTAAACCATAACTGAGGCAAAAGAAGGGCGTCGAAAACCAGACGCCCTATCTTTCTATGGAATAATTGTACGATTATACTATTTTTGTAATTGATAACTTGCAAGGCTTTGATGATTTGAGTTTCTTAAGCTATAAATATAAAATTGCGAATCATTAATATCAGCATCATATGCAATATAGTTATATATACAATTAGGATCTGATTCTCCCCATGTACCACAGCCATCGGAAACAGAGTATCTTCTTTTTTTAGAATCTGTTCCAGTATACTCTCCATAAAGGGTACTTGTTCCAAAGTTTAATAAGAAATGTTCATGTATATATGTTCCTGCCGGAGCCTTATCGACAACTTCTTTTATGGCAGTCCAGCGTTCACTATGTCCCATTCGTGTAAGATCTTTTGCATAAGATAAAGGCTGCATTTTATCATCAATAACAGGCGCTATATCATATCCATTATCTGTTTTTATAATTTCAAATTTACCTTCTTTTATCCATTGATTCCAAGAATCAATAACATTGAGTATAAAATTATACAGATCTTCTGCTATTCTGACTTCCGCCCCTGATTTCAACTTTGGAACAAGCCGGCCATCCACTACTGACAAATGTTTTTTTACTCTTTCCAAAGCCTTCATATAAACAATATTATTATATGCTTTATCTCCAACAAGACCAGTATGGTAATCATAGGGTGCAATGGCATCATCTGACATCAGTTGTTTTGTTTGTAAAAAGTCAGAATCAGCAAACTGGAGTTTCTTAGCTTCCCGCCATGATTCTTGGTTTTTCTGGTTTATCTCATCATTCTTTTTCTGATCAATCGTTAATATTTCCGCATTGATCTCTGTTGTTACTTCTGAATTTTCTGTTTTAGGAGATTCAGTTGTATTAAATTCGCATTGGCACATAAGGAGTCCTATTAATGCTACCGATAAATAAATTAAGCCTCTCTTCATAATTGTAGATATTTATAATTACATTAGAATAAAATGTATTAATCTTATAGCAATAGTTCGTTAAACAATCAATCCTTATCTTTAGATAATAAACAATGTGTTGGTCAAATCAGTGATAAAGATAAATGATTGACCGATTGTCAAAGCCGGGATTTGTACAAACTACATTTCCACTTTAATACTTCACTGCCCAGTGTAATTCTGGCTAAAGCCAAAGCATTAGAAAAAGTAACCTACTTATCGATAGCTTCCGTGAAAGTATCGCGCCACAACATGTTTCTCATACAACGGTTTATGTCCATATTAGGGATTCAACCAAATACGGGAATAAATCGGAAGTTATGTGAAGAAGGCATCAAGTTTGCGACAATAGCAGTATAAATTTGAATCTAATATTTAACGAACTATCGATGTTCCAAACAAAAGACCACTCAAACAACTAAAAAATTGCAGAAGTGAAGTTTGCGCTTGAAATTCCTTATTTTCTGAATATGTCCATAAAGATGAATAGTCCTCGCAGACAGATTAATAATTATATTGATTCAAAGTCACTAAATCCATATCCGATTTAAGAGAAATAGTCACATTCTATTTGGAATATTAGCATACATTCTCCAAAAAACAACAACAATTTCATATTGACCATATAAATCATAATATATCACTAAAATCAAACATATTAACCTTAACAAAACTTCATAACACGAATATACAAAAGCCAGGTAAAAAGACCATTTACCTGGCTCATTTATTATAAATACAACTAATATTCTAAGATCGTTATCCTATTTCAAAATTTCATATCAAATGAATATTTTAAACATAACTATTTCACTTAAACTTTATTTGATTATCTAAAAAACAATTGATTAAAGAGGATAGCTATCAATAATCTTTCCTTTCACCATTGAAAGGATACGTATCCAGTGGCCCCATTACTTAACCCATGTGCATTGAAGTTCCATTGGGTATTATTTCCATTGGGACTGTTAGCATACCAGTAGTTTGTAAATGTGGAACCAGCTGTCCCTGTCCAAAAAATATAATCTCTTCCATTATTTAACTTTCCTGTTCTACAAGTAAAATTTAACACATAAGGAGAAGCCCATCCCGGAGAAATGTTAATGTCTGTTCTTACCTGTGGTCCACCAGTAAAAATTGCATTGCTTTCTTGATTAGGATCAATATTCATGGAAGTATTAGCACGTGTGGCCAATATACTCATATCCTTCGAACTAATCTCATATTCAAGATTAGGTGTCGTTTTTTTAATAAGAGCACCTTGACGTTCTGTAATCATCAAAACTTGTGTGCATGAAGGATCATTCAAGGCTTTCTTTATTTGTTGATTTATAACATACAAATCTCCTTGCAATTTCGATATATGGCCTGGATTAATACTCAAGGAATCAGCAACTTCCTTATATACAGCATCCAGTTCAAATTCATCAGATTCATTCACCATTATATAAGGACGTAACAATGCATAAGTCTCGTTATAACTCCTTAAAGAATACATCTTTTCGTCATCATCAAATTTGCATGAAGAAAATACAGCACACATCATAACTAACAAAAGTAATAAATTAATTCTAAAATTTAAAATTTTCATAATTTCATTTTTTAATTTAAATAAAAACGGCTTTTATTTTCGCATTTTGAATTAGATTATAAGTTTATTATTACCAATCAAAATGTTCATGAGAGGTAAAATCAATGAAATCCTTATTTTCACTAATATATGTTCTTTCATAATAATTCAGATAAAAAGCTTACCTGAATCAAATGAACTCAATTGAAATGATTTCGTTATATTAATTTCAAAATCATATTTTGATATACTATACTTATATCACTAATTTATAAATACAACATCCTCATACTCTTTATTTTTTTAATTAAACATTCAGTAAATTATCATTCACAAATATAGGGACAAAGACAAGAATAAATAATGAATAAAATTTCATTAATATCACATTTTAATGAAAGTATTTTTATATTTAATACTCCTGAGACTTACAAGTGAAAAATTTATTCAATTCTATTATTACATTAATCATCTCTACTTTTGGCTTTTTAGTGAGTATAGTTGTTATTCACTTTCCATAATACAATTATTTTTCTTATTTGCATAATTTGTAGATATTTTTTATACTATCTAGGATATCTAAAGTCTCATCTAAATCTTTTTGGGTATGCATTGCTGTTATGCTAAAGCGAAGACGAGATAATTTTTCCGGCACAGCTGGGTAACTTATTGGATTAACATATACTCCCTGATCAAATAATACACGAGATGCTTCTTTTACATTTTGCTCATTACGTACCATAACAGGAAAGATTGCAGATACTGTATTTCCATAATCAAGACCAATTATCTCAAGACCATTTTTGAAATATTCTATGTTTTCAAGAATACTATTTCTTAATTTGGGTTCTTTATCCACTAACTGAATTGCTTTTATAGCTGATGCCGCAGCCTGAGGAGTAGCAGCTGCTGAAAATATGTTTTGTCGAGAATAATACCTAAGCAGAGTTATAATCTCTTTCCTTGCTATCGCATATCCCCCAACAGAACCGAAAGACTTGCTAAATGTACCAGTGATCATATCCACTTTATCCAACAAATTGTAATCCTCAATAATCCCTCTACCAGTCTTTCCCAATACTCCGATCCCATGAGCGTCGTCAACAATTAGAAATGCATTATATTCTCTACAAACAGTATAAATTTTATCCAAAGGAGCTACATCTCCCTCCTGTGAATATACTCCATCAATAATTACAAAACGATTCTTATATTCTTTTGTATTCTTTAAAACATGTGATAAGGAATCTATATTATTATGGAGAAATCTTTTTGTATTAGTACACAAACAACCATCGAAAACGCTTGCGTGGGTGAACATATCCATAATGGCAATATCTTCTTTTCCCATGATGGCCAATAATGTGCTACAATTAGCTGCATACCCAGATGTATATGAAATAGCATATTCGTTTCTAAGAAAACGAGCTATTTCTTGTTCTAATTGCTCGTGAAGATAATTATGCCCCCCAATTAACGGACTCGCACCTGCCCCAGCTCCATATTGTTCAAGCGCTCTTATACTGGCATTGATAACCTCTGGGTGATGCGACAGACCCAAATAATCGTTCGACACGAAACTGATCATCTCTTTTTCCCTGTTGGTATAAGGATCAATCACCTTTATACGTGCACTAGAACCAGTTAAGGATATAACACGATAAGGTAAATGCTGTATTTTGTATCTGTATGAGATATAATCATCGATCTGTTTCGCTCTCGTTAACAGGTTTTGACCTCGGTTTTCGAAGTCCTTTAATGTCATATTATCAAATTCACTCTTCATAAGCAATGCTTTATAATTCAATTACTATCCTCTCTTGATTGTCTATCAAAAGAAAGATTACAAAAATTATATCTAATAATTTATTCACATGAATTTCAAAGATATGACCTCTATTCGTACTAATAGATGAAACTATTTTAATTAATTACTGATATAGAATATATATAAGAACTATTAAGAAATTTGTTTGTCGTCTTTATCTAATTTTCTTTCGTATTTGACTTAATCTCTGAGGCGTTACACCAATGTATGAGGCTATGTATTTTAAAGGTATATTCTGTATTAAATCTTTATTCTTTGTTATGAGGTCTTTATAAAGTTCTTCACCTGAAGAACCTAAAAGCCGTACTTCTCTGTTTATCTTTCTGCAGAGGGCATCCTCTAATACAATTTTTACGATTTTATTTATATTCAATGAAGTTTGATATAAATAGATTAAATCATTCTTTGGCAACTTCCAGATTACACACTCCGTCAAGGCTTGGATATTGATGAGTGAGGGCACATTTTCCTTCAAAGAAAAATAGGAATTAGCAAACTCACCTGGAAATGAAAACCAGAATGTCACCTCTTTATCCGGATCATTGTCGTTAAGTGCAGCCCAATAGCGGAGAATTCCTACCTCAATAAAATAAAGGTATTTCTCATAATTTCCTATTCTGATCGCGAACTCATTTTTCCTTAATTCTTCACGTTCAAAGTGATCACAAAAGAATTGCTGCTCTTCCATGGTAAGCCGTAATCCATCGTTTAAGGAGTCGATGATGTTTACAGCTTGTTCGATTAATAAAGCTATATTTGTTTTCATACACTTTTCATTTTGTTCTATTAATCTCCTTTCTAGAAGGAATTATATATCTGATGCTCCAACACAAAGTTATATTATATCCGAATTATCAAATTAGATAAGTAATCAACTACCGTCTATCCTTAGTTGATATTTCATTTTTCACAGCACATACTAAATATTCTCAAATGGGCAGTCAGTGTACTTCACGCTATATCTAACTTCGCTTTTTGGAATATTTCATTTCACAACTTTTCATTCAAAAATAAATTCCCCCAAAAGAAAATCATTCCATTGGTTTTTCAATTTTACAGAATAAGCACCTGGATTAAAACCACTTAAATCTATCAGAATACAGTCCGTCTCCGATGCCGGAATCATTTCTTCATAAAGAACCTTTCCGTCTTTCGATATACATATTGTTATATCGGAACGTTGAGTACTACTATGAATGGATAAAACACCATCATTAACAAAAGCGGAGATTGGAATTGAAGAAGAAATGGAACGCGTACATTCTTCCCAAGTTCCCAAAAGTGATACTCTTTTATTTCCCTCCGCCGAAACACTCTGCAGTAATAGACTACTGAAAACAAAAAATACGCATAATGCCCACGCAAGCTTTTTAAAGATCTTTTTCATAACGATAATTTTATAAATTTCTACCCTACAAAGGTATGCGGTTTATAATAGATACAGGTTAAAAACTAATGGACAACAAGGTGGACAGGAAAAAACACTCTAAAGCTTAATAATAAGCACTTTAAAAACAGGAGTCAAAGGTAAAATGTGGACAAGAATTTTCTCAGTACTTCCAAAGATAAGTTTCAATGGAAGTTTGAACCCCTAGCGGAGTCTTTAGATGCTGATTGATCCGCTCTTTTAAACGTTGCTTGCGCTTGGTTACAGAAGAGGGAGAAATAGCCGCCAATTCGGCTATAATAGAATTATTCAATTGTAATTTTATCAAGCAGCACATTAGGAGATCACTATCTGTTAAAGAAAAGTCATTCTTCAAACGCCCAATTAGATTCGGATAAACGATATTTATCGATTCAAAAATTTCAGGCCATTGGGACTCCTCAATATATTTCGGATCAGACTTTAAACAATCGAGTATATTTATATGCTTAATTAATTGAGAGCACAAGTATCTTTGTCGTTCAAATAAATAAGTATTTTCTGCAGTCAGGTATTCATACGTTTTTAACTCCTCTCCTTTTTTTTTTCAAAGTGGAAATATATTTTTTTATATCTCCCTGTAATATTTCATTTTGAGTCTGCAATGTCGCATTATTTTGGCGAATTCGTTCCATTTCCGCCATTTGATTATTTATATGTTCCTGTGAGCCTATCTTCTCCTCTATTTGAGAAGATAAAGCTCCTCACTAGTGTCCCGTTAAAATCGGGACGAGTTATTAATTAATCAAATAATCCCGGAATAAGGGGATTAAATTGTTCTTTGACATCATTGAAATTAGTCTTATTAAACAGCTCTTGTAAATGC
>NZ_JAMOKT010000090.1:0-23292 GCF_023656795.1 Parabacteroides caeci | reverse complement strand
ACTTTCCGCTTATCTTATAATGAATGAAACCTCGCTTTGGAAAAGTTAGTTTCTCGCTTGGAATAATTAATCGTTCGATATTTATCCTCTATTCGTTCGACAGTTGTCGAATGAATAGAGAACATCTGTTTAATGAATAGAGAATGATTGTCGAACGATTAATTATTCCATCAGAAAGAATAGTTATAACATTGGGAGATTTGCAGGGAGACCCGGGAAAAAAGAGGCCTATGATATAAGAAGCGCATCTGTCCAAAACTGACAAACGCCCTGAATATCTTAAAAAAATATTCAGAGCGTTTTCACTAACATAAATTACTAATTACATTACAGGCGCATCCGGAGCTTTTCCCGGCTTCGGTGCTTCTCCTTCTTTATAGAAAGGTAACGGTCCCATTTTATATTCATCCGGACCATAACGAAGAGTGGAAGCCATAATCTCATCCCAGGAAATAGGTTTTCCGGTGTAAGCGGCCTCACGTCCCAAAATAGCAACCTGGGTAGAATAGGCCAATGCTTCTGCCTGATTTATTTTCTTATCTAAACGGATTGATTCAACAAAATGCACATGTTCCTGATCATATGGATTCTTTACAGGTTTATTCTGATAATCATATTCCCAAAAAGTGTTTCCATTATAATCCACAATTTTAATTTCACCCCGGTCATTCAGAGAGGCCATCCCCTTGGTTCCATATACCTGCTCGGATACATTTCCGTCACAACCGTCAATCTGACGGGCAGTCGCCAACATGCGTTTGTTATTGTTATAATAATAATCCACACTGAAAAAGTCATAGATATCACCCGTCAGGCGCTGTGCACGACCACCGAAACCAACAGCACGGATAGGACGGTCTTCCATAAACCACGTTACCACATCAATATTATGAATAGCCTGATCCAACAGGTGATCTCCACTTAACCATTTAATGTTAAACCAGTTACGAATACAGTATTCCATATCGCTCCATTCCGGACGTTTGCGCTTATTCCACCATGCCCCCTGGTCCCAATGAGCGGAAGAAGATACGACATCACCGATCAATCCGTTTTTTACCTGCACATAAGCCTCCCAATAATCTCTACGATGACGGCGTTGATTACCTGTTACAACAGTCAACCCTTTAGATGTTGCAACTTTGGCTGCTGCAATTACTGTACGTATTCCGGTCGGATCGACAGCACAAGGCTTTTCCATAAAAATATGTTTACCTGCCTCAACCGCCGCTTTGAATTGCTCCGGTCGGAAATGTGTAGGGGTACATAACAGGACCACATCGATATCATTCATTGCCAACACCTTCTGATAAGCATCGAAGCCTAAGAAACAATTGGCATCAGGAACTTCATTTTTAAATTGTTCAGACAATACTTTCCGGCAAGTCGCCATTCTATCCGGGAACAAATCAGCCAAAGCAATAATAGACACATTCGGTCCTGATTTGAGGAATTGTGTAGCCGCCCCGGTTCCACGATCGCCACAACCCACCAAAGCAGCTTTTAAGGGTTTCCCATCAGGAGCCACCTCTACGAAAGAGAACATTCCCAATTCTTCCGGAGAATAACTCTTCGCAGCCGTTCCTGCACTTTGTTGTTGTGTACATGAAGTCATTACAGCCGACGACATACCCAGTGGTATTCCGGCACCCAGCAATGCTGTGTTTGTTAAGAAATCTCTTCTTTTCATGGTATTAATAATAAAAATATAGTTATTAGACGCTCAAATATACAAATTCATCTGGAATAAAACAAACATAAAAGATTTTTTATAGACCACATTATTAGAGACATATACGGATTTTAGATGTATTTTAGACAATAAGAAAAATGATATTGTATAAAATACGGCAAGTATTCTATAGAACCAGCACGGTTCTGTAATACAATAACTAAAAATAGCAAAACAGACAGAATATCCTTATACAAATCATATTTTTTGTACCTTTGAAGCATCAACAATAACATAATCAAACGATGAAAAGCGCAAATTATCTTTTCCTCCTCGGATTAGGACTTACTACTTTAATCTCCTGTAAAGAAGTAAACGCCCCTGATCCTGTTTATCCTGTTCCGACGCCTGAGCAGGTGGAATGGCACAAAATGGAGACATATGCCTTCGTTCATTTCGGTCTAAACACATTCAATGATCTGGAATGGGGATACGGGAACACGCCTGCTTCCACTTTCAATCCTACAGATTTAGACTGCGAACAATGGGTTCGTACGATCCAGGCTGCCGGATTAAAAGGGGTGATTCTCACCGCCAAACATCATGACGGTTTTTGCCTGTGGCAAACAGCAACCACAGAATACAGCGTTAAAAATTCTCCCTGGGAAGACGGAAAAGGTGATATGGTAAAAGAGCTTTCCGACGCCTGCCACAAACACGGATTGAAATTCGGTATTTATCTCTCCCCTTGGGATCGTAACAGTGAGAATTACGGACAACCGGGATATGTAGAAAAGTTCCATGCCCAATTACATGAATTAGTCTGCAATTACGGTCCGTTGTTCGAATACTGGTTTGACGGAGCTAACGGCGGCAACGGTTGGTACGGCGGCGCAAATGAAACGCGTTCTATCGACCCGAATACCTATTATAAATATGAACAGGCTGTCGACACGATTAAAAAGTATAATCCTTCCGTCATGATTTTTGGAGGAACCGAACCGACCATCCGCTGGATCGGCAATGAAGAAGGCTGGGCGGGTGATACTCAATGGAGTATGTTCACTAAAAAAGATGGCATACATTATCGTCAGAGCCAGTGGGGACTGGAAGACGGTGAAGAATGGCTGGGTGGCGAATGCGACGTTTCCATTCGTCCGGGTTGGTTCTATCACGCACGTGAAGACCATCAGGTAAAATCATTATCACATTTAGTCGATCTGTATTACCGGAGTGTCGGACATAATGCAAACTTCCTGCTAAACTTTCCGGTTGCATTAAACGGAAAGATCAGTCCGACGGATTCTATCCGTGCAGTCGAATGGTATCAAACTATACAGAACGATTTAAAAACCAACTTATTAAAGGGAGCATCCGTAAAAGCCAGCAATTCCCGCGGCGGCCAGTTTAAGGCTGACAAAACGAATGACGGCAATTGGGATTCTTACTGGGCTACAGAAGACGGAGTTACAAACGCTACGCTTACTTTCGCCTTCAGCAAACCGACGGATGTAAACCGCCTGATGATACAGGAATATATCCCATTGGGACAGCGCGTCAAAGCGTTCACCATCGAAACAGAAAAAGACGGGCAATGGACACCGGTTGAAGCAGCCGATTCCACGACAACTGTCGGCTACAAACGTATCGTCCGTTTCCAGACTGTCAATGCAGACAAGATACGTATCAACTTCCTGGATGCACGCGGCCCGCTATGTATCAATAATGTAGAGGCTTTCCTGGCACCGGCCTTATTAACCGAACCGGAAATCAGACGTGACCGCAAAGATGTTGTTTCTATCCGGGTAGAAGATAAAAACTCAGAACTCCATTATACGACTGACGGCTCGGAACCAACAAAAGATTCCCCCCGTTATACCGAACCTTTTGCTTTTGCTCAAAAAGGAACAATCAAGGCTATCTCGTACGACCGTACCTTCGACAAGAGCAGTCCGGTTTCCGTAAAAGAGCTGGATATTCCGGTATCCAACTACACTGTCATTTATCCAAAAGACGAGAAAACAATAGCAATGTTCGACGGCAACGGATATACGACATTCTATTTACCGAAAGGAAAACAGGAAATCGAAATACAGTTGGCAAATGATATGCCGATTGCCGGCTTCCGCTATGTACCCAACCAGGGACGTGATGCCGGAGGACATATTTCAAATTACCAGTTGTTTGTCAATAACAAGAAAGTTGCAGAAGGCGAATTCTCGAATATCAAACATAATCCGATAGAACAGGAAATCCGTTTCCCGGCTGTAAAAGGAAACAAGATACGGTTTGTAGCAACCCGCATTGTCGATAATCAGCCCCAGGCAGGGATCGGTGAGTTTTCGGTAATTACAGAATAAAACCGGTATTACAAAATCAATACGATTCAAATAAAAAGGAGTGTTGGACATATACGTTTCGACACTCTTTTCTTATATACACCACAATGACATTTTATTCAGATTTGATCTTCCCCGACGGTTCAACCGGGAAGAATCATCAAAGTTTCATTTTAATGCCCTGTATGCGTTTTCTATATCAAAAGGAAACCTTGCTAATGCTTTTCTATGTTTCGTTGTTCAGAGTTTCCGCTGATAGCTTTTCTTTGACAAATACAATCTTATTTACTTAGTTCTAGGGGAACTCTGTCCATTTGGACTATCTTTATAGTTATAACAGAAACTGTTTTATAAAAATATTTTAGACTCAGGACGATAAACTTATCGGTGCTTGCTGTTGTTTTGTTAGTTATTGAAAAAACGTTGGCAAGTTATACAAAAATATTACAACTGCAACTTTTTTTATCATAAAAAATCCGGCTCCACTAAACATTCAGTAGCAAGAACCACCGAAATCAAACTAATGGAAGCTATTTTTCACTCCTTTTAAACGACAATTAACATCAAATCCTCATGTTATAGCAAATTTCACTTTTCCACCCCCTCAAAACACCTGATACTCAACAGGCTAAATTCAATAAAAGAGCATAATGTCGAGATTCAGAACAAGCTCATTAAACCCTCCTTATGACTAATGGACAGAGTTCCCCTAGGACTCAGATATAGCTTATTTAACCTTTATGAAAATTGTAGTTATATTATATAATTTAATGTGTGTGAAATGAAAAAGTTAACTTTTACTTTACTGTGCCTTGTGATCTGCATGTGTACAGTAGTGGCTCAAAATGTGAAGGTGACAGGTACTGTTACCGCCGCAGATGACGGTCTACCGATTATTGGAGCATCAGTTCTTGTTAAAGGGACAACGATTGGTACAGTAACGGATATCGAAGGTCGTTTCTCTTTGGATGTACCACCCGAGGGCAAAATTTTGCAAATCTCGTATGTCGGCATGAACATGCAGGAAGTGGCTGTAAAGCCTGTTATTAAAGTACTCCTGCAATCAGACACCCAGAATTTGGATGAAGTTGTCGTTACGGCAATGGGTATTACCCGCTCTGAAAAGACCCTGGGGTATTCAGCAACGACCGTTAAGGCCGATGAAATTATCAGCTCACGTACGACCAATGTTGCCGATGCCCTCTCCGGTAAGGTTGCCGGATTATCGGTTAGTTCCACCTCTTCTGACCCGGGTTCGGTTAGTAACATTGTAATCCGCGGTTTCAGTTCTATCAACGGAAGTAATCAACCACTTTATGTAGTTGACGGTGTACCTTTACAGAATAATATGGTTTCCGGTGATGGCAAAAACGTATCAACCGGAGGTATTTCAAGTGTGGCTTCTGAAGATATCGCTTCGATGACTGTATTAAAAGGAGCAGCCGCAACCGCCCTTTATGGTAGTCGTGCCGCTAACGGTGTGATCGTGATTACCACGAAATCAGGAAAGAAAGGCGACGGACGGAATTTCTCAATCAGCTACAGCGGTAATGTACAGGCTCGTATGGTCTCTTTTCTGCCAGAAATGCAGAACTCGTTCGGACAGGGATGGAACGGTGCACAGACATATATCGAGAATGGCTCCTGGGGCCCTCGCCTGGATGGATCAATGCAGGTGTATGGCCCGATCTGGAATAATCAGCAATTGATTCATGAATACAGTGCAAAAAAAGATAATGTAAAGGATTTCTTTGATCCAGGTTGGTCGCAGAACCATACGGTTTCCTTGAGCGGTGTTTCTGCCGACACCAAGATGGATTATTATCTGTCTTATTCTTTTACGAAAGATGATGGTATCATGCCGAAGGATTATGATACGTACGAACGTAATACGGTAGCTTTCCGTGGCGGCTATGAGGCAACAAACTGGTTGAAAGTGTCTTCTTCCCTTAATTTTGCACGCAGCCAGACGGATGCAGTCGGCAGTTTCCAAGGTACATCCGTGATCGACGGCGTGTTTGAGTTACCTCGCGACATCTCTATCGTAGACATGAAAGATACCAGTTCACCGTTCAATACACCGGAGGCGTACTTTACTCCTTACGGTATCACAAACCCCTACTGGGCATTGGAAAACAATTACAACCATACGGCTTCGAAGCAGATTTACGGTAAAGTACAGGTAGATGTCACCCCGATCAAAGAGTTGAAACTTTCCTATCGTATGGGCTTCGACTATACGGACTATGACCGTAAGGTAGGTACTCCACAAATTAACCTGGACGACGCGCTGATTGACGAAGACTATGGATATGCTCCTTCCAACATGAACCAAAGCGGACATGTATATACCCGATATGGCCGTCATTACGAATTGAATCACGATTTCCTGGCTAATTATTCTAAACGTTTTCTGGATAACAAGCTGGATGTGAACGTAAATGCCGGTGTAAACATGAACGAACGCGGATATACGCGCATGACCGGTCAAACCGACGACTTGTCTTTCTATTCCGGATTTTGGGATCTGAGCAACGGTTCTACAAAAACAACATTGTCGGAAAGTCAGAATAAACGCCGTTTGGTAGGTCTCTTCGGAGATGTAACCGTTGGTTGGGACGATATGATTTATCTGAACTTGACTGCTCGTAACGACTGGTCGTCTACATTGCCTATCGCCAACAACAGTTTCTTCTATCCAGGTGCCACATTGAGTTGGATCTTTACCCGTCTAATCCCGGAAAATGAAGTTCTTACTTTCGGAAAGGCTCGTTTAGCATATGGTAAGACCGGTAACGATGCAGATCCTTATCAGACAGGCCTGACTTATATACAAGGTACGGCAAATGGCTATTATGGCAGCGACATATCCAAGTTCCCGATGAACGGAGTGAATGCCTTTATAGCTTCTAATACTAAAGGTAGCAACACATTGCGTCCGGAAATGACATCTGAATTTGAAGTCGGCATGAACTTACAATTCTTCAACGGACGTTTTGGGATCGATGCAGCCTATTACAACCGCAAAACGAAAGACCAGATCTTCACTCTTCCGACCGATCCGTCAACAGGTTTCAGCTATATGGTAACCAACTTCGGTGAAGTCAGTAACAAAGGTATCGAATTAGTTATCAATACCACTCCGGTACAGATTAAAGATTTTCGTTGGGACTTGAGTTTCAACTTCTCAAAAAACAACAACAAAGTTCTTTCATTACCTGAAAGCCTGGAAGGTGGAAAAGTTTCCATCTATAACTTCTCTGCCGGTAACGATGCGATTTATATGTATGCCGAAGAAGGTAAGCCGATGGGGCAGTTCTATACTTACTTACCTAAGAAAACTGCAGATGGAAAGCCGATCGTAGACGCAAACGGTTATCCTGTTTTAGGTACATCAGTCGAAGATACCGGCAAAAACATGAATCATGACTGGACAGGCGGAATCAATACTGCTTTTACCTATAAAGACTTCACATTGAGCGCAGCTCTGGATATTCGTAGCGGTGGTTATATGTTCTCACGTACGAAAAACCTGATGCAATTTACAGGTAACGGTGTAGTTACAACTTACAATGACCGCCGTCCGTTCATTATCCCCAATTCAGTTGTTGATAATGGCGATGGCAATTATACCGAAAACACCACCCCGATTTATCTGGGCAACGGCAGCTATCAAACCTATTTCAATGATTACGGATATGGAGATGGTGGAGAAGCTTATTTGCTTGATCGTTCATTCGTTAAATTGCGTAACATCAGCCTGACCTGGAATGTCCCGAGACAGTGGGTGCGTAAGATGTCATTGAGTAATTTGGCCATTACGGCATTTTGTAATAATGTATTTACCTGGACCGCATCAGATAACCGCTACGTAGATCCGGAATCAACAACCGTATCACAGTCTTCTTATGGTGACCTGGCAACACAATTCGGTGAACTGTATACCAACCCGTCTTGCCGTATATTCGGATGCAACCTGAGTGTTAAATTCTAAAATGAGGAGAAAATAAAATATGAAAAAAATATTATTGGCATCTGCACTGCTTTTGGGTGTAAGCTTCACTTCTTGCAACAGCTATTTGGATATCAACACTGATCCCAATTCGCCAGCCGAGGAGAACGTTGAGACTTCCATGTTAATGCCTGCCATCGAAATGAACACGGCTTCAAGCTATGGTAATTTTTTGCGCATCGCCGGAGGTTTCCATGCCCAGCAATACGCGCACTTATTCGGAACAAGCAACTATTTGGACTATTCAAAGTTCAATATGTCGGCTACTCGCAGTAGCGGAACCTATACACAATTCAATCAAAAAGCATTACAGAACCTGAAGACATTACTAACCAAGGCCGCAGAACAGGAAGACTGGGGAACCTATTTGGCAGGAACGGTTTTGCGCGCGTTTGTTTACGAGGCTTTGGTTGATTGTTATGGCGAAGTGCCTTATACAGAAGCACTGGATTTAGAAAACTTCCCGACTCCTAAATATGATGAAGGACAGGTGGTTTATGAAGGAGTGATTGCAGAAATCAATGAGGCATTGGAAAAGGTTTCGGCATCGAATATTGTATGCACCAACTTCCTTTTCCCGTCTTCAACGGCCGACAAATGGATCCAGTTCGCCAATGCATTGAAGTTGAAGATGCTGATGCGTATGTCCGGTGTGAAAGACGTACAATCAGAAGTGGCTGCTTTATTAGCAGAAAACAACTTCCCTACCGCCGACGTTTCTTATAAAGGATGTTGGAAGAACGAACCTGGGCAGATGAACCCGTTCTATTCGGAAGAATTTGCTACGACCTGGGGATCTACGCAAACCAATATCGCTGCCAACCTGGCGATCATCGGTACGATGCAAGTAAAGAACAGCGAAGGCGCTGTCGAATATGAAGATCCTCGTTTGGCTGCTTTCTTTCAAAAAAACAAAAGCAGTGAATATATCGGTGGTATTTCAGGAACCAACTATCCGAAGTCTACCAGCAAATTGCAGGATTGGTGTCGTCCGGTGGCCACATTCGATATGCCGGTTTACCTGATCACCGTATCAGAAGTTGAATTCTTCAAAGCTGAATATTATGCACGATACGGATCTGCAGCCGATGCCGCCACTCATTATGCGACCGCCATCGAGGCTTCTTTTGCTTCTGCTAACGTAAGTGGAGCTGCCGACTATGTAGCCCGTTATCCGTTCGATGCTTCCAATTATAAGAAGAGTATCGGTATCGCAAAATGGGTAGCCCTTTCCGGTGTCAACCCGTTCGAAGCCTGGTGTGAGATGCGTCGTTTGGATTACCCCACATTCGGTACAGCCAAAGGTAGCGACTTTTATACCGAAGGCGATCAGGAATCATACAATACATCCAAATATGTTCCCGGTACGCTGTACACGCCGATTCAGGTATTTGGCGAAGTGGGTACAAATAAATTGCTGGAACGTTATCCGTATGCAGAAAGTTCTTCTTCCCGTAATGAGAACACACCGGCATTCCCGGGATATACGTCACCGGTGTTTTGGGGTAAATAATTTAATTTAAAAGAGAGATTTATGAAAAAAGTAATTTATAGTTTATTGCTTTTTTGCGGTCTTTTCGGTTTATGGGGCTGCGAGAAAACAACAGAAGGTCTGACTAAAGTGACCCATTATGTGAACTTCGAACTGAATGGTGATGATCCCATGCTAGTACCGGTGGGCAGTACATTTTCTGATCCCGGTGTAATTGCCATGGAGGGAGAAGAAGACGTGACCGCTTCGGTAACTGTCAATAGTGATGTGAATGCAGATCAGATAGGTCTATATTCCGTGTCTTATTCTGCTGCGAATGCGGATGGATTCTCCAGTTCGGCAAAACGCTCGGTGATTGTCTATGATCCGGAGGTCACAACAGATGCTGCCGGTGATTATACGGTGGATTCAAGCGTCAGTTATCGAAAGGTGAATGGTGAACAAGTTCTATTCAAAGGAGATTTCAGTGTATCTGTCACTTTGGTAGCACCTGGCATATTTGCCGTATCCGATTTTCTGGGAGGTTGGTATGACCAAGGAGCCGCTTACGGTGCAGCTTATGCCATGAAAGGCTATTTCAAACTGAATGCAGACAATACGATCGAACCGCTCAGCAGTTTACTTGCTGGTTGGGGTGACTCTATAGACAGCATGAAAGATGGGAAATATGACCCGGAAACAGGACAGGTTTCCTGGTATATCGACTATGCAGGACAAATGACATTCTATGTAATAATGAACAAATAAACGGATAGAAATTATGAATAAACATATTATTTGGCTATTTACCCTGCTGGTATTCATATTGGCAGGTTGCGAAAAAGATGAAATAGGCAACACAGCAACCGAAGCACTTGCCGGTGAATGGAAAGTGACAGTAGATGCGGTAGATGAAGGAGGTAATGTCATTGCCGAAGATTGCTATGGATTAGGGCATATCCTTATGAATACCTATAACACGGCAGCAAACACACCTACCGAAATGTATGTAGACGATATAGGCAACTTTTGGAAATATAAAATACGGGTTAAATCGGATGTCAATGCGTTGACATTTGCGACCAATGGTGCTGCTCCCAATGAAGCCGACGAATGTGATGTGACGATTGACGGCGGTAAAATCTTATTGGGAGCTGCTACGACACCTCATGGAACACCGGCGGACAGTATTGTCTATTATATCTCATTCAGCGACGATGAACCTGGCATGAGGTATAAAGTTTCCGGATATCGCTATACAGGACTTGCTGTTGATGATTAATAGATAAGAACTATTTATAAAACATATAAGTTAACCAAAAAATCTTACTAGACACACTTGACCGGAGTTAGTAGTGATACCAGCTCCGGTTTTTATTATACATAATACCAAATTAGTCCAATGCAATCACTTATACTTCGAGACCAGACTTTATCCCTATAATTTACGACGAATATGTCATAAACCAATGTGTCACTTTTTCACTATATGTTTTTGATATTGGAATATCCGGGACTTTCTCGACTCCCAGTTCCAGATAAATGCCGTCTTTTTCACGGCGTATCACCTTTACCTGGTCGAAATTAACCATATATGAACGATGGCAACGCAGCACATTCGTTTCGGCCAGACTCTCTTCTATGGATTTCAAAGAGTTACGCAGCATGAACTTTGTCAGTACTCCTTTATTGAGATACCAGATACACACATAATTATCCGCCGATTCTATATACAAAAGATTCGTCCGTTTCACCGACAGCCGCAATTCATGCTTTTCGTCATAAAAAGAGAAAACCGTAAGTTTGTTTGCCGCCTCTGCCCGATCCTCTTCCAGTAACCTCAACTGCCGTTCTTTCTCCTGATAGGAAAAATAGAAATGTAAGACCGAATAGGGCAACAACAGAACCAGGCTTGTGTTGATAGCCGACTCTTTGAAAACGCTTAAATACTCCCGCTCCGGATTCAGTACCAAAGTGTAGATCGTATAAAACAAAGACATGAAAAATATCTCCAGAATAATCCACACCGAATATGCACCTACGGAAATGGCATGTTTCCTGCCCCAATAATACATCACAATCCGGCTGATCACCACCACCAGCACACCGGTAAGAATAATCAGACTGGAAAAAACAAAAAACTTAAACTCTGAAACCCGATACCAGTTCGACGAACTGAACGGCTTATATATATTGATAAATACCAAAGCGAAAAACGCTGTCAGCAGGATCAGGCGAACGATGTTCGACTTTTCATAAATATAACCGGGTATTTTATGACCGAGCATTCCCATATCTTTTGCCTCCTATTTGGAGAACAAATGTACTAGTAAATCCCGAAACATTCACCCCGCATATAAAAATTTCACCCCGCCATTCCGGTTTATGTCCCAGCCGCAGTACGTCGGAACCATTTATTTGCAAGGATTGTTTTAATAATGTTTGTTTGCATCAAAAAATCGATTGTTATGGATATCTCACTTCGCACACAACAACTAAACAGCCTTTTCTCGTACGATAAAAAGGCGCATCTGGAAGAGAGCCGTCTGGAAATAATTCCCTTTCGCTTTACACAAACGATAGGTGCCAGCGAAATTAACGAATTCCAGAAGGGACTCGCTGCAACTGAATTTTGCTCTGTCACGGACGACCATATTCAGGAAAACAAAACATTCAATTATACGATCTTCGCCCCTTCGGGTAAAGAGAAACGCGACAAAGCCATCATCCTGTTGCACGGACTGAACGAACGTACCTGGGAAAAATACCTGACCTGGGCCGAATATCTGGCCGGTTCAACCGGAAAGCCGGTCATCCTTTTCCCCATCGCATTCCATATGAACCGTACACCGGGTAGCTGGTGCAATCCACGGATGGTTTTACCCTGGGTGAACAGGAGGAAACAGGAAATAGACAACCTGGAAAACTCGACCTTTGCCAATGTCACATTAAGCAGCCGCCTGTCAGGAAATCCGTTGCGTTTCTATGCGTCCGGCCGCGAATCGGTCTATAACTTATGGCAATTGGTGCATGAGATAAAAAGTGGAAAACATCCTTTATTCAAAGATGATACTTCCATCAACCTGTTTGCTTATTCGATCGGAGCCTTGTTGTCACAGGTCTTGTTGTTGAGTAATCCGGAAAAGATGTTCAGCGACACCCGCCTGTTCATGTTCTGCGGCGGTTCCATTTTCAGCCAGATGAACGGAAACGCACGGGATATTATGGATCAGGAAGCATTCAACAGCCTGCAACGATTTTACCGCCACGATTTTCTGGAAGAACGTTCGCTGCCTACTTCCTTTAAGAATGATTTTCTGGAACAGGCGTTCAAAGCCATGATTCGCCCTGATATCTTACAGGAATACCGTGAGTCCTTTTTCCAAAAAGCCTGCAACCGCATCAAAGCTATCTCACTGAAGAAAGACATTGTCATGCCGACCAACGGAGTGATCAAAGCACTGGGCAAGGCCTCTGACAAGATACTGGAAGAAATGGATTTTCCCTTCCAATATTCCCATCAGATACCGTTCCCGTTCCGGTCAAAAACCGACCAAACACTTGTAAACCAGGTTTTCAATAATATATTCAGCCAGGCAGCTGCATTCTTATGATAAGATCCAATCAATTTAATGTGATCACCTTGTATTTAGGCACCAGTATCTTCATCACAATCCAGCCGATTAGGTAAGCGACAGCGCAAAAGATAAAGACAATTGCATATCCAGCCGGTTTACCTTCGAAGCCCATAAACTGCATGTTGGTATCGCCACTATATGTAAATAACATACCGGCTCCCTTCTGAATAAAGAACGAACCAATACCGCCTGCCATACCGCCAATACCGGTAATCGTAGCGATTGCACTTTTGGGGAACATATCGCCTACTGTAGAGAATATATTTGCACTCCAAGCCTGATGAGCAGAGGCTCCGACGGAGATCAGCAGGATAGGCACCCAATAGCTGATATAACCCAATGGCTGCGCGAATAAAACGACCAATGGGAAGAATGCAATGATCAACATCGCTCGCATACGCCCTGCATACGGATTCATCCCTCGGTTGATGAAGTAAGTCGGAAATTTACCGCCAAACACGGAGCCGATCACCGTAATAGAATAAAGTATAGCAATTGGCCATGCGATCTGGGTTCCTTCCATATTATATTGTATCTTCAGATAAGCCGGAGTCCAGAAAAGAAAGAACCACCATACGCCATCCGTCATAAACTTACCAAAAGCAAACGCCCAAGTCTGTTTAAAGCCCAGACATTCAATGAAAGAAAGCTTCGATTCATTTTCAGGCTCAATTTCATCCGGAGTCAATTCAGTATCATCCTGCTGAATATAAGCACGTTCCGCATCATTTACCTTTGGGTTCTCCGCGATTGGTTTATAGATAAACAACCATATTCCCATCCAGATAAAGCCGATCAGGCCGACAATAATAAAAGCCATTTCCCACCCCCATAGTTCAGCCATCAGAGGAACAGTCAATGGAGCCACAATAGCCCCGACATTAGCACCAGAGTTAAAAATACCCGTTGCAAAAGCGCGGTCTTTTTTCGGGAAATACTCTGCTGTCGCTTTAATAGCAGCTGGGAAGTTTCCTGCCTCACCAAGAGCCAGCACACAACGTGCTATAATAAAGAACGTGACACTTACCATACTGATCGTAGCCGCAAGGTCTGTTCCTGCAGCTACAGCCCGTAACGCATCTGCATCTGGTAATCCGACCCATTTTTCTGTTAATACACCACACAATGCATGAAGTGCCGCCCCTGCAGACCAGACAGCAATTGACCAGGCATATCCTTTCCTGGTTCCCATCCAGTCGATAAACCGTCCGGCAAATAACATGGAAATTGCATAGAACAAGGAGAAAATGGCAGTGATTGTTCCATAATCGTTGTCTGTCCAGTGAAATTCTTCTTCCAGCATCGGCTGTAGAAGTGAAAGTACCTGACGGTCTAGATAGTTTACCGTTGTTGCGAAAAACAACATCGCACAGATTACCCACCTGTAGCGTGTCATTTGTTGATTGACATTCCCTAATGCGCTCATTTCTTAATAGTTTTTCATGATTTGCGGCAAATATATATCAATTTTTTTAAATACAAAGCATAACGTGTGTGCGAATACACGATTATTTACATTAATTCGGAAAGTTACAGTAAAACGGAGGTTATTTAGAAATGATTCCGTATAGAATTTGGTTCTACGTTTTTTTTCATCATCTTTGTATGAAGAAAACACACAACATATTTACAGGCTGTCTTTATGAGAAAATCTATACTATATCTTCTCCTGATGATTATCTGTCTGTCCGAGCTATATGCAGCAAACAGAAAGTCGTTCAATTACTATTTTTCGCATATTTCGAGTGCAGACGGTTTATCGGAAAGCCAGGTAAAAGTAATACTACAGGATAGCTACGGTTTCATGTGGTTCGGCACTAAAAACGGACTGAACCGGTATGACGGTACTTCTATCCAAACGATCAATTGCGATGATTATATTGCAGGTACAGGCAATCACAATATCTCTGCCCTTTTTGAAGACGAGAACAGAAAATTATGGGTAGGTACAGACCGGGGAGTATATATCTATGACCCTGTATACGACCTGTTCACGTTTATAGACCAGAAAACCGAAAACGGGGAGCAGATGGGTAACTGGGTTGCCAAAATCACCTCCGACCATTCCGGTAATATCTGGATACTGATCCCCGACCAGGGCGTCTTCCGTTATAAAGACGAGAAATTATATTATTATGCTATCACCAACAAAGATAATATCAAACGGGAAAGCCCCGGAGCTATCTGCGTGAGGGAAAACGGGGAAGTCTGGATCGGGACAGCCGGTGTCGGACTCTTCCTTTACAATCCGCAAACAGACTCCTTTCTTCAGCATCATACCGACAAAGATGGCAATACCCTGATGGGTGCCCACATCTTCTCTATGTGCGATTACGGCGATTGGATCGCACTGGCCATCCATGACGGAGAACTGAAAAAGTACAATCCCAAGACAAATACCCTGCAAACAGTCAACGCCCCGGGAGTGCATCACACCATCTTACGCGACGTGGTCTGTTACGATCAGAATAATCTTTGGGTCTGTACGCATGCCGGACTGTTCATCGTTGACGAACAATCCCAAAAAGTAACCCATCTCCAGGAAGACCTGATGCATTCGTACAGTCTTTCCGACAATATTATTTTCTGTATCTATAAAGACAGGGAAGGAGGCATCTGGCTCGGCACCAAATTCGGCGGAGTCAACCATTTACCGAATTACAAACTATTGTTTGAAAGGTTCGTCCCTTCCAGTTCGGAAAATTCGCTGAATACCCGCCGCATCCGCGAACTGGCGGAAGATCCCGAAGGCAATATCTGGGTGGGGACGGAAGATAACGGAATCAACATTCTGAATCCATCAACCGGAGAAGTGGCACAGATCAAATATCCTGAATCCGACAGGAAAAGTCATCTCATGACCCAGTCCATGAGTATGTACGACGGCAAAATATATTGCGGTCTGTTTAAATACGGGCTTGATATCATAGATATATCCAACCATTCGATCAAACACCTCAATCACCAGCAATTAAATCTTGATGAAGAAAGCGTATATTCCCAGTTAATCGATAGTCGGGGCCGTCTTTGGGTAGGAAATGCCTGGGGGTTATCCAGGGCAGAAGCCGGCTCGTTCGATTTTACCCGGATACCGGAGATCGGTCTCGATTGGATCGTTTGTATGCTGGAAGATAAAAAAGGACAGATATGGCTTGCCTCGATGGGGAGCGGTGTATGGAAATACAATCCGGAAGATGATTCTTATAAAAAATATGTCAATGACACTCAGGACCTGGCCAGCCTGAGTTCAAACTCCGTCAGTTCCATCATGGAAGACAGCAGAGGACAGATATGGTTCTCTACCGACCGGGGTGGCATCTGCCGGTACAACGAGGCGGATGACAACTTCACCACGTTCTCCAAAGAACAGGGCCTGCCTGACGACGTAGCTTATAAAATACTGGAAGATAAAAATCATTATTTCTGGTTCGGGACCAACCAGGGGCTCGTCAAGTTTAAACCGGAAACCGGGGATATCCGTGTATTCACTACCCGCGACGGTTTAGTCGGCAACCAGTTCAATTATAATTCGGGACTCAAAGCAAGCAACGGCAAATTCTACTTCGGAACGATTGACGGACTGATCGCTTTCAATCCGGATGACGACCAGCGGACCGATTCCATTCCTCCGGTCTATATCACGAAGTTCAGCATATATAATAAGGAAGTAACCGTACATACTCCCAACTCCCCGCTGAGCAAAAGCATCCTGCATACCGATCGGATCACCTTGCCGTACGACCAGTCCAATATCAGTTTCGATATAGCACTGCCCTCTTATTCATCTGCCCGTAGCAAAGAATGTTACTACAAAATGGACCCGCTGGACAAAGATTGGGTAAAAACCAGTAATAACCAGAATATTTCGTATGCCAAACTGCCCCCAGGTAACTATACGCTCCTGGTAAAAGCCGAGATTGAAGACGATAACCAGCCGGTTACTTCACTCCGTATCGTCATCCTTCCTCCCTGGTGGCTATCCTCCTGGGCTTATGCCGTTTATGCGATCCTGGTACTCTGCCTGATATACGGATGGTTCCGCTGGTACAAACGCCGTAAGGAACGGCAGATGGAAGAGAAACAGAAACTCTTCGAGATAGAAAAAGAAAAGGAACTCTATGAGGCTAAGGTAGAATTCTTTACGGAGATAGCCCATGAAGTGCGCACGCCGCTGACACTGATCAACGGTCCGCTGGAAACAATCCTCGACATGAATATCCAGGACAGCAAAATCACGCGTAACCTGACCGTAATCGCCCAGAACACCAAGCGCCTGCTCGAACTGACCGGCCAGCTACTCGACTTCCGGAAAATCGGAGCCAACAAATTCAAGATGGATTTTGCCTGGACCAATGTTACGACACTGCTGAAAGATACCATCCTGCGCTTCGAACCGACCATCGTCCAACAGGATAAGAAATTATCGGTCGATATTCCCGAAGAAGAAATCACAGCTGCTATCGACCGCGAAGCCGTTACCAAGATATTAAGCAACCTGTTGAACAATGCACTCAAATATTCGGCCCATACCATTCGTATCGAACTGAGGTGTGAAGAGACCACCTTCAGTATCCGCGTCACCAGCGACGGAAGCCGGATACCTGCCGAACTCAGCCAACAGATATTCGAACCTTTTTATCAGATCAATAAGAAAGAAGGGGCAACGACAGGCGCCGGTATCGGCTTACCACTGGCACGTTCGCTGGCCATGCTTCATTCCGGCAAACTCTGGCTGGATACCGAAGATAGCAACAATTCGTTTGTCCTGTCCCTGCCTCTTGCCCAGGAGAAAGTGCGGCAACAGGAAAACTCCGTTATCCAGGAAGAATTCATATTTCCCGAAGAAGGGACAACCGTCAATGCGGAAGGTCGCAACTATACACTCCTGTTGGTGGAAGATAACGATACCATGCGTTCGTTCCTGGCAGAGAAACTGCAAGAGATGTTTGTTACGGAGACGGCCCCCGACGGAAAAGCGGCTTTGGAAATCCTGCGCAATCATCATATCGATATTGTCGTCAGCGACATCATGATGCCTGTGATGAACGGCCTCGAACTGTGTAAAGAGATGAAAGCCGATATCGAACTGAGCCATATCCCCGTCATCTTCCTGACCGCCAAGAACGACCTCGACAGCAAAATCAACGGTCTGCGCCTGGGTGCGGAGGCATACGTGGAGAAACCTTTCTCTTTCAATTACCTGACAACACAGATATTCTCCCTGCTGAACAACCGCCAGAAAGAACGCGAGGCTTTCTCCAAACGTCCGTTCTTCCCGGTCAATAACATGCAGATGAACAAGGCTGACAAGGAATTTATGGATAAGATTATAGCCATCATCCATGAAAACATCACGGACGAAAACTTCGGAGTGGAGAAACTCGCAGAGATACTCTTCCTGAGCCGTTCCAGCCTGTTACGCAAGATAAAAGTCCTCTCCGGCCTGTCGCCGAACGACTTCATCCGCCTCATCCGTCTGAAGAAAGCGGCAGAACTGATTCTGGACGGCAAACACCGGATTGGCGAAATATGTTATCTGGTAGGAATCAACTCCCCTTCCTATTTCAGCAAGATATTCCTGAAACAGTTCGGGGTAACGCCTAAGGATTTCGAGAAACAGAACCAGGCTTCTTAACCGAAGTCTCCCGTATCGATAAATGGGTGGGAACGACAATCTGCCGTGGTTTCTCACGTTTCTTGATTTGCTTGAGAAGCAGGTTGCAACATTCCTCTCCCATCTTATAGGTCTGATGGGTAACGGCGGTCAATGCCGGTTCCACGTAGTTGGAATGAAGTTCGTCGGTATAACCGATCAGGGCGATATCGGTCGGTATGCGGAGATGATGTTTCTTGATTTCTTTCATGGCGGCAAAAGCCAATGTGTCATTCATTGCCAGGATTGCATCAGGCGGTTCCGGCAATGAAAGCAATTGCCGGCATCCTTCACGTCCTTCCTCATAAGTCATTTTCTTACATACGACCAGTTCTTCTTCAACAGGCAAGCCATGTTCTTTCAAAGCTTCTATATACCCGTCCCGACGTTGCCGCACAATAGCCAAATGGTCGGAACCGCCCAGAAAGGCCACCCGCTTCGAACCGGATTCCAATAAATGGCTGGTAGCCACCCTTGCCGATTCCTGATTGTCGGCCACCACCGAAGGAATCGCATTCGTAAGGCAGACACGGTCGAAAAAGACCAGCGGGATATCCATATCTTCCAATGAAAGAAAATGGGCATAATCGGTCGTTTCCTGCGAAAGGCAGGCCAGCATACCCTCCACCCGCATATTCACCAGGTCTTCCACACAATGTTGCTCCTGCTCATATTGCTCATACGAAGAAGTGATAATGACCGAATACCCGTTCTTGCGCGCCACATCATTGATACCACTGATTATGGACGAATAGAAATGCGTAACAATATCCGGCACGATAATACCGATAATACGGGGCGTATTCTTCAGCAAACTAAGGGCAAACGGGTTCGGACGGTAATTCCATTCCTCGGCGAGCGCCTTCACACGTTCCCTCATCTCGGGACCAATCTCGTAACTGTCGTTCAACGCACGGGATACGGTAGAAACGGAAACACCCAGCTCCTTCGCCAGGTCTTTCAATGATATGTGTCTTTTCTTAGGCATCACAAATCCGATTAGGTCCGACAAATATATATTTTTTCCGGCAGATACAAGCATTACCTCCGAGATAGATACATGTATACCGACATCGAGCCGTTTATATCCGACAGGGCCTGCCACGCAAACCTTTGCGTAGATTTTTATGCACAAAGCGGTTATAATCAATACATAAAAGCTATACTTTTGGACTATTGCAAACTCAATCTATTTAAACCATGAAGTACTCATATTGCGGAAAAACCGGGATGAAAGTTCCCGTACTAAGTTTTGGAGCTTCCTCCCTGGGAAGCGTATTTCACGAAACCCGTGAAGCGGAAAGTATCAAAGCTGTATTCACTGCCATTGAAAACGGGATGAACTTTATCGACGTTTCCCCTTATTATGGGTATTACAAGGCAGAGACAGTATTAGGAAAAGCGCTGAAAGATATTCCGCGCGACCATTTCCTGCTGTCGACTAAAGTAGGCCGTTACGGTAAAGACGGCATGAACACCTGGGATTATTCTGCCCGGCGGGCCACCGAAAGCGTTTACGAAAGTATGGAACGCCTGCACTTAGACTACATAGACCTGATTAACGTTCACGACATCGAATTTGCCGACCTCAACCAGGTGGTGAACGAGACATTGCCGGCATTGGTCGAATTACGGAACAAAGGGATTGTAAAACATGTCGGCATCACCGACCTGCAACTGGAAAACCTGCAATGGGTAATCGACCGTGTGCCCGAAGGTACGGTTGAAACCGTCCTCAACTTCTGCCACTACTGCCTGAACGACGATAAGCTGGCTGATTATTTCGACTATTTCGAATCGAAACAGATTGGCATCATCAACGCCTCTCCCCTTTCGATGGGATTGCTGTCACAACGGGGCGTTCCCGACTGGCATCCGGCACCGGCGGCATTGGTAGAAGCCTGCCGGAAAGCAGTACAACATTGCGCTTCGAAAGGTTATCCGATAGAAAAGCTGGCCATGCAATATTCCGTAAGCAGCCCGCGGATAGCGACCACCCTATTCAGTTCCGCCAATCCGGAAAATGTCAGGAAGAATATCCAATACATAGAAGAACCCATCGACTGGGAGCTGGTGCGCGAAGTACAGGAAATCATCGGCGACCAGAAACGGGTCAGCTGGTCCAATTCTTAAACCGGAAAAGAAATAACCTTTAAAGAAAATACCATGAACAGAAAAATTATAGATGCCCACTCACATCTCTGGCTCCGGCAGGACACGGTAGTCGACGGGATGCCGATACGGACACTGACCAACGGACGTTCGCTCTTCATGGGCGAAATCCGGCAGATGGTTCCTCCGTTTATCACCGACGGCAGGAACACGGCTGAGATATTCCTGTCAAACATGGATTATGCACAGGTCTCGGCTGCCGTCATCACGCAGGAGTATATCGACGGCCTGCAAAATGATTATCTGCTGGAAGTTGTTAAGCAGTACCCGGACCGCTTCTTCGTATGCGGCCTCTGTGAATTTCGCCGTCCCGGCTATTTGGCACAGGCACGCGAATTGGCTGCACGCGGATTCAGGGCAATCAAGATTCCCGCCCAACGCTTGTTGCTCGAAGAAGGGCGCGTCTGGCTGAACTGCAACGAGATGATGGAAATGTTCCATTTTATGGAAAGCAATGATTTGCTCCTCTCCATCGATTTGGCCGATGGCGACGTCCAGACCGGTGAATTAGAAGAGGTGATACAGGAATGCCCCGGATTACGAATTGCAATCGGACATTTCGGTATGGTTACCCGGCCGAACTGGTTGGCGCAGATTCGCCTGGCCCGTTACCCGAATGTACGTATTGAATCCGGAGGTATTACCTGGTTATTCAACGATGAGTTTTATCCTTTCCACGGGGCCGTCAAAGCGATACGCGAGGCAGCGGACCTGGTCAGCATGGATAAACTGATGTGGGGTTCGGATTATCCCCGCACGATTACGGCTATTACCTATAAAATGTCGTACGACTTTATCCTGAAAACCGAAGAACTGACGGAACGGGAGAAAGACCTTTTCCTGGGAGAAAATGCCGCCGCCTTCTACGGCTTCGAACGGCTAATCGAGTTACCTTATATTAAAAACATGTCCGAGTAAACACACCCTAACACGATATAGTATGAAACAAAAGAATTACGCCTTGCCACTGGCACTGATATTCAGCCTCTTCTTCCTGTGGGCAATCAGCAGCAACCTGCTGCCTACCATGATCAGGCAATTGATGAAAACCTGCGAACTGAATACGTTCGAAGCCTCTTTCACCGAAACGGCCTACTGGCTGGCTTACTTTATCTTCCCGATACCGATTGCCATGTTCATGAAGCGGTACAGCTACAAGGCCGGTATCATCTTCGGACTATTGCTGGCCGCTTTCGGAGGATTACTGTTCTTCCCGGCAGCCATGTTGAAAGAATATTGGGCATACCTGACAATCTTCTTTATCATTGCAACCGGCATGTGTTTCCTTGAAACAGCTGCCAACCCTTATGTCACAGCTCTGGGGAATCCGGAGACGGCACCACGCAGGCTAAACCTGGCCCAGTCGTTCAACGGCTTGGGGGCATTTATCGCCGCCATGTTTCTCAGTAAGTTGGTATTGAGTGGAGAACACTATACCCGGACCACCCTGCCCATCGATTATCCCGGCGGCTGGGAAGCCTATATACAGTTTGAAACGGATTCGATGAAGCAACCGTATCTTATCTTAGCAATTCTGTTAATCATCATCGCGGTTGTATTCATCGTCTCCAAACTGCCCCGGATACAGGATGAGGAACACAGCGGAAAGGACAAGGACGGAAAGCTGATAGATTTCAGCGTATTGAAACGTTCACATCTGCGCTGGGGAGTGATTGCCCAATTCTTTTACAACGGGGGACAAACGGCCATCAACAGCCTGTTTCTGGTGTACTGTTGCAGTTATGCCGGCCTATCGGAATCCGTGGCAACGACTTTCTTCGGCCTGTATATGCTGGCCTTCCTTTTGGGGCGTTGGATAGGGACGTTGCTGATGGTTAAATTCCGTCCGCAGGATATGCTGCTGGTCTATGCCCTGCTGAATGTCGTACTCTGCGGCGTGATTGCATTATGCGGCGGCACGGTCGGACTGTATGCCATGCTGGCTGTCTCGTTCTTCATGTCGATCATGTACCCGACACAGTTCTCGCTGGCGCTGAAAGACCTGGGAGACAACACCAAGAGCGGAGCGGCTTTCCTTGTCATGGCGATTGTCGGAAACGCCTGCCTGCCCCAGTTGACAGCCTACGTGATGCATCATTTCGAAGCTATCTATTATACCGCTTATCTCATTCCGCTGGTTTGCTTCCTCTTCTGTGCTTACTACGGCTGGAAAGGCTATAAAGTAGTCGATTAATTTATAATATATATAATGTATCATTACTGTCCCGTAAAAGTGGATAAATAGTTCTTTGAAATAATTGAAATATAGTCTATTAGATACTACTTTTTAGGCGCGACGATTTGAAATCATACCTTTGAGGTCAATTAAGGTGAC
>NZ_JAMOKT010000009.1:0-151276 GCF_023656795.1 Parabacteroides caeci | reverse complement strand
TGGAATTATTACTCTAATATATTGATTTTCAAGGAGAATATAAAATAAAACAATGAGATAATTAACTGAATTATAAATTTTTAAAACCTGAATCAGAAGCTGTTTTCAACTCCTGATTCGCATTATTAATTAATTGTTCAAATCTATGTTTAAGTATTTATCCTTGTCGTTATGCTTAGCTTTCTGCCTCACGGCTTGCAACAGCAATAATAAGCAGACGACGCAACAAGAAGAAAAGAGTTGCTGCGCGGCCTCCGCTTCCAAAGCTATCGCCGACGCTTATACTCCTGAAAAACTGATGAAGGAAGGCAATTCGCTTGTCGATAAAGAGGTAGCCGTAAAAGGCTTCGTAACACACGTTTGCAAACATGCCGGAAAGAAATGTTTCCTCTCGGGCGAAGATGGTTCGGATATGTCTGTACAGGTAATGGCCGGCGGCGATATTGCCTCATTCGACAAAGAACTGATTGGTTCGGAGATAGAAGTAAAAGGCATTTTGCAAGAACACCGCATCACTAAAGAGGTCATAGGCAAACAGGAAGCCTCTGTAAAAGAGGAGATGGAAAAAGAAGGCTGCGAGATGGAACGCTGCGATGCCGTCATGAAGAATGTAAACCAGATGAAAGAGTGGATGGCCGACAAGGGTAAAGATTACTACCCCGTTTATTATGTAAACGCAACTCATTATGAAGTGGTTAAATAAAGGAAAAATCCTTTATTGGCTACGAAGCGTTCACCGTGATTTAGGTTTCTTACTGGTTGGTGTTTGCTTTATCTACGGGATATCAGGGTTTCTGCTAAACCATATGAATGGGAAAGACCCTGCGTTTAAAACCCGGAAAGAAGTAATAGACATTGAGGGAAATCTCACTAAGGAAGAATTGGAAAAACAATGGCTGGAAATACTCCGGCTACCACCTGTCAAAAAAATAATTTCGACCGACAACACGCACATAAAAGTAATGTGCGAAAGGGGAATGGGTATCTATACTGTTCCAAAAGGAAAACTGGAATATGAGATACATCAGAAACGCCCTTTCGTCTACTGGGTTAATAAACTACATTACAACCGTGTAAACGGCTGGAATGTGATGGCCGACCTGTTCGCCGTTTCACTTTTATTCTTTGCCATCTCCGGCATAGCCATCGTCAAAGGCAAATACGGTGTGGGCGGACGCGGTAAATGGCTGCTGTTGGCAGGTCTGATAATTCCTATACTCTACGTGATATTCTCCTGACAGATTGTTACCCGGTTTATAATAAAAATAAATTCAGACAAGGCTTATCCAGCCCTGGCCAGGTTCTTATTATGTTTTCTTGTTAATAATTTTAATTAAAAAAAATCGCAATGAATAAGTTTTTACCTTTCGCGCTGGCCCTCGGATTAATTGGCTCCAGCTTTTTCTGCTCGTGCAGCGACGACGATAAAAAAGACGTTACCGAACAAAAGGTTTTGGTGAAGTTTTCAGCAAAACCGGTCATCGAAGACACCTTCGATGCTGATATAATAGAGGGGCTTACCGCCGTCTTCACAAATATGCGTAACCAGGATACGGCCCACTGTGTACTGGATGCAACAGGGATGGGACTGGTCAATCTCTATATGGGTACTTATAATATCTCTATTGAAGAAAAGATACAAAATACCGCAGGTGCCGACTCTATCTATATTTCAGTAAAAATGGAAAATATATCCGTTAACCAGACAGGGCAGGAAATCGAAGGGAACCTGAATGCCCTGCCGGCAAATGCAAACGGACAGAACTTCATTTTCAGTGAGATATTCTTTAACGGAGAAACGAACTCCGGACGAATGATGCACCCGGACCAATATTTCGTAGTCTTCAACCCGACTGCCGAAGACCTGTATATCGACGGATTATCCGTAGCGGTAACCCATCACCTTTCCTGGCAGGACAAGCAATTATGGTACGATAAATATATGCCGAACAAAGTTCCTATCGGCGGTTTCGTCACCATTCCGGGGAATGGAAAAGAACATCTGGTAAAAGCGGGCGAAAAAGTAGTCGTTGCATTCACAGCCATCGACCATTCATCGGTGGAAGGTTATGATAATGCGGCAGATATGTCCGGTGCCGATTTTGAAATCTATTTTGGTCCAGATGCCAGCGACGTTGACAATCCGGCCGTTCCGAATGTGCTGATTACCGAGAACGGAGATTCATACGGTTTCATGTTTCAGCCCAGAGGCTACGTAGCTCCTTTAATGTTCAAACTCGATAATGGAGAGCAGGCTACCGTCGAAAAGTTCTATCAGGAAAACATAAGCACTTCCAAACATGCTGTACCGGCAACCGAAACAACACCAGTTGATACAATTACCATTCAAATTCTTTCTGTTCCGACAGAAATGATTATTGACGGTGTACAGACCAGTGACGTTCCGAAAGATATTAAAACAAGAACTATTCCGGAAACTGTCGACCGTGGCAAGATTCTCGTATCAGGATGCCATCGTCAGGAATTGGCGATACGCAAAGAAATCGTTGTCGGGAACCAGGTATTCTATCAGGATACAAATAATTCTTCAGATGACTTTGTAATCCGCAAAGGACAGACTGCCTTCCCCGAAGGATGGCGTAATAAATAAAAGCCTTTTTTAATCAGAGAAAATGTCCCCAAACCAATCGGTCCGGGGCATTCCTCTTTAAACATACAGTAGTCAGAATGCCTCGTTACAAATTTAATTTATTCATTTCCTTACTCTTTGTCTTTCTTCTCTCCCAAAGGATTACTGCGGAAGAAAACGACAAAGGGACCTATACTTTACGCGGTACCGTACTCTCGGCCACAGATGGTCTGCCAGCCAGTTTTGCGCTTGTCAAAATAGAGGAACACAGCATCCGGACCGTTTGTGATATAGATGGTCATTTCATCTTGAACAAAGTCCCGCCCGGCGAACACAAATTAGAAGTCAACAGTCTGGGGTTCAGCCCAGAAAGCAGAATAATCAGAGTCAACAAAGACTTAGAACTGGTTATCAAACTGGCCGTATCCAGTATCGCCCTTCCTGAGTTCGAAGTAATGGCTAAAAAGACACAACGGGACAAACTGGTCGTTAATGAATCGGCTATTGAATACATACAGCCAACCTCCCTGGCTGATGTCCTTTTACTCCTTCCCGGAAATGTATATCAGGAAAACGACATGAGTAGCTTCGGACAAATATCCTCAAGACAGGCAGGAAGCGATGCCAACACCTCGCTGGGAGTAGCTGTTATGACAGACGGTGCACCCATTGTAAACGATGCCATGCGTACACAAATGATAGGAATAACGGACAACTCCAGTTCTTTCAGTGGTGATACCGAAATAAAGAGCCGTACCGGAATGAACCAGGGAGTCGATATGCGTTATATATCGACCGACCATATCCAGCGTGTGGAATTTACCCGTGGCATCTCTTCAGCCCAACACGGAAACCTGTCCAGCGGACTGATACAGGTACACTCCAAATATGGGGTTACCCCACTCCGTGTCCGGGTAAAAGCCGACCTTAAAAATAAATTAGTCTATGCCGGAAAAGGTTTCAAGTTATCTGAAAAAGCAGGTACACTCCACTTAGGAGCCGATTATCTTCATTCGATTGATGATATACGCGAAGAAATGGATAAATTTTCCCGATTTACGGCACAAGCCTATTATAATAACCAGTTCAAATTCGGAGACTACCGCCTCGACCTCGATGCCAAATTAAACCAGACCATTTCTATGAACAAAATGAAAAAAGACGAACTAACTTATGAATATAATGAAACTTATAAAGCGGATTATTCCAAGACAAGCCTGTTGCTCAAAGGAAACCTCACCCTGAACCGTTCGTGGCTCGAAAAACTGGAGTTACTGTTGTCTTCCGATGTAGTCTTCGACAAGATTACACGCCACAAAATGGTTTTATCTTCTTCCGGTCCCCTTAACGTTCCGCTGGCGAAAGAAGAGGGAGAACATGAAGGAATGTTCCTACCCGGAAAATATTACAGCGATTTCTATATCGACAACATACCGGTAAACCTGTTCACCCAACTAAACGCAACCTCTCGTTTCCAGCTGAGTACACCGGTCAGCACCAACCTGTTTTACGGGTTAGAATACCGCCGATCGAAGAACCGGGGCGATGGGGCCGTGATAGAAGATGAAACACGCCCGCCCTATCCTTATGACAATTCCTATATGCGTCCACGCCCCAACCATCAGATTCCGGCATTATCTATCGGAGCTGCTTATCTGCAAGCCGAACTGCTCCATAGTACAGGCAACAACCTGTTCAAACTGTCACTGGGCGGACGGCTCACCGAAATGTTCAACCTGGCCGACGATTATGCCCTCTCCGGTAAAGTGCTGGCCGAGCCGCGTGTAAACATATCGTACACCTTCGGACATTCTTTCAAAAATACCTTTCGCGCCGGATATGGTGAAGAAAATAAACTTCCCACACTCGATTATCTGTATCCTGAAAAAATATATAAAGACTTTTATATGTTAAACGCTTACAGCAATAAAGAAGAATATCGCAGGTTGATTACATACACTAACATCTATGATGTTGTCAATAAGGACATTCGGGAAAATAGAAACCGAAAGATAGAACTGGGTTGGGACATGGAATATCAGGGATTCGATATCTCCGTTACGGCATTCTACGAAAAGACCAGTTCAGGTTTCGAATACTTTAAGGTTTATAATCCGTTGACTTACGACTTGTACCGAACCCTAAAACCAGGTGTCAGCTTCAACGACCATATTCCCCAAAAAGATGATTATGAAAAGGAGAAATACAGTATCTTCACCAATTCCTCCCGGGTGATGAACAGTAAGAAAACAATCAAGAAAGGAGTGGAGTACCGGGTTATTTTTCCAAGAATAGAACCGATATATACAAGTGTTGAACTGAACGGAGCATTTTACAAAACAAATTATGGCTCCGTTCTGCCTGAGTATTATTATCCGGACAAGATGATTGCCAGCCAGGTTTATCCGTATGTCGGTATCTATCAGACCGACCCTCAGAATGAATACCGGCGTTTCAATACGAATATATGGCTGAATACACACATTTCCAAGTTCAAACTGATATTTACCAACTTCGTGCAACTCGTTTGGTTTTCGTCCACCCAGTATAAAGACCTATACCAGAAATACCCTTACGCTTATATCGACCTAGATGGAAATGCACATACTGTCACACCGGAAGTTATCCTAAAAATCGACTCGGAAGATATGATATTCCGTCACCTGAAAAAAACAATCTTACCGATTGATTATGTCCGCAACACCAAACCGGTCTCACTACTTTGGAATATCAAAGCGACCAAAGAGTTTAACAAATTCGCTAAACTTTCCTTTTTTGTCAATGGTATTATCGATATCAATCCCAAATACACCACCGGAGGAAAGAAGACTGACAGGGAATGGACCGACCCTTATTTTGGTGTTGAATTATTCCTGAATTTTAGTTTATGACAACAATACAATATATACAAATGAGATTTTTATTCCTGCTTGCGGGCTGCTTATTGACGATATTCCAGACAGAGGCACAGACAGCGACGCTATTCAACCGGTTACAAACACCGCTATCTCCATCTGAAAGCCGTTATAATACGTTTGTATCCGACATGGAAGTAAAATGGCAGCAACAGTTATACAAAAACCCGGCTTTCTACGAACTGAAACATACCTATGACGACCTGGCCGACACCGGCAAATACCGTTCCATATTAGCAACCGGCTATGCCGCAGGCAATCTCGACGGAGATTTCTTACCATACGAAGGCAATGCCTTTGAAGATTTCCGGATAACGGGAAGCGGCGAGTACTCGATAGCCTCAGCCGGAACAATCTTCGGTACAGCCCAATACGCCCGGGAAGAACATCAGCATATCGGGTGGAACGCAACCCGTTATGCGGAATTGTATCAGCCTTATATATCGACTGATTCGGTTGGAGGCGATTTTCATTTCGAAGATTACCAGATAGAAGGCGGCTATTCTTTCCGTCTGAACGAGCTGTTTCTCGGTGTATATGCCGCTTTTCACGGCGAACAGGCACACCGCAAGTCTGACCCGAGAGTCCTGAACAATACAACATGGCTGAGCCTGGGGCTTGGAGCCGGCCGCCTCTTCAACAAACATCTCGTCATGTTACAGGCTGGTTTTGAACGTAACAAACAACATATCACGATGCGTTACTGGCGTCCCGGACAGCAGGACCGGTTCTTTATCGGTTACGGATTCGGACTTTACGATGTCAGACTAAGCGGCGTACTGTTCGGCTATTCCCGGATGTATTATATGAATGAGGGAAATGCCACAGTCACGTATCAGTCTCCTGTTGACAAACCGTTCATTTTATCGGCAGCGCTAGGCTACCGGTACGATTACGTAAAAACAGAAGAGTCCGACATCAGGGATTTATATGCTTCACGTACTCACCGGCTTCATCCTGTCATACGCTTGAAATGGCAGCCTGCATCGCCGGTCAGCTTAACCTTATTACTGGAAAACAACACCGACAAACGGCGGGGATACGAAAATATCTTCGAACAATACCTGGTGGACGAAGCAAACAACATCTACGACTTCCGTTTAATCGATACACAACAGAAGTACAGCAGTTCTAAGTCGGAAAGCCTGATACAACTGAAAGCGAGTTACCGGATAAATCCGTTCCATTCACTGGAGTTGACCGGTGGTGCGGCCTTATTCACCCGTGAAGAGAAATACAAAGAAGAAAATTACCATGTAAAGAACGGAACCGTATCTCCCCATATCGGTCTCGGATATAAAATGAAACTGAAAAAATCGGAAGCGGACATTTCCTGTCTTTTCATCAAACAACTCACAACAGACAATCAATACGATGTCGCCATGAAGAACACCAACATCGAACATCTCGACTTTCAACATACATTTGCCCCTTATGCCTATTATAACAGTACTTTTACGTCCGTACAACTGGCGGCAACTTATGTGTATCATTTGAAAAAATTCGGCATCGGAGCGAATCTCAAACTGATGAACAAAGCCGGCAACCGCGACAAGGAAGCCGTTTACACACAAGACATCGGCTTCGCCTCATCAGCCCCAATGATAACGCCCACTCCGGACAAACATGATGAAATATGGGGAAGCGGCTCTCTATTTTTTGTATTTTAGCCGCCCAATTCGAATTATATACTAAAGAACATGCTGGAAAAAGGATTACAACACACAAGCCGTACGATAGTAAGTGCAGCTAACTCAGCCCAGACAATGGGGTCGGGCGACCTGGACGTTTTTGCCACTCCCTCAATGGTTGCACTGATGGAGAATGCAGCGATGCTGGCCGTAGCCGCCGGACTGCCGGAAGGTTCGACGACGGTCGGGGCACAGATGAATACCTCCCATATCAAACCCTCCCCGATGGGAGAAGAAATAACGGCAACCGCCACACTTGAAGAAGCCGAAGGCCGGAAACTGACTTTCAAAGTAGTGGCGCACGACTCCAAAGGCGTAATCGGCGAAGGGACACATATCCGCTTTATCGTGGATAAGGAGAAGTTCCTCGCAAAGATTTACCCTACCGACAAATAGGTATTTTACGGGCGTAGAATGCCCATTTATAGTGATTTCACGTTCTCCGTTATCTTTCTACATTTGTTCCGTCTTAAAAATGAACAAACAATGAAAATAGAAAAGATTACAGGACGTGAAATCCTCGACTCAAGAGGTAACCCTACCGTAGAAGTAGATGTATTGTTGGAATCAGGCGTAATGGGAAGAGCTTCCGTTCCTTCCGGAGCTTCTACCGGCGAACACGAAGCACTTGAATTACGCGACGGCGACAAGAAACGTTACTGCGGCAAAGGTGTACAGAAAGCTGTTGAAAACGTTAATAAGATAATCGCTCCGGCCCTCGTCGGCATGTCTGCTTTGGACCAGGTCGGTATCGACCATGCCATGTTGGCACTGGACGGGACAAAGACCAAATCAAACCTCGGAGCAAACGCCATCCTCGGTGTTTCCCTGGCTGTTGCCAAAGCGGCTGCCAACTATCTGGATATTCCTTTATACAGATATATCGGCGGAACTAACACATACGTTATGCCGGTTCCGATGATGAACATCATCAATGGCGGTTCACACAGCGATGCTCCCATCGCTTTCCAGGAATTTATGATTCGTCCGGTTGGCGCCTCTTCTTTCAAGGAAGGTCTGCGGATGGGCGCCGAAGTGTTTCATGCTTTAAAGAAAGTATTACACGACCGTGGCCTGAGCACTGCTGTTGGTGACGAAGGTGGCTTCGCTCCCGCACTGGAAGGAACAGAAGATGCACTGAACTCTATCCTTGCCGCTATCAAGGCTGCCGGATACGAACCGGGCAAAGACATCATGATTGGCATGGACTGCGCTTCTTCCGAATTCTACAAAGACGGTATCTATGACTACACCAAGTTCGAAGGCGACAAAGGCGTAAAACGTACTTCCGACGAACAGGTAGACTACCTGGAAAAACTAATCAACGAATACCCTATCGACTCTATCGAAGACGGTATGAACGAAAACGACTGGGAAGGCTGGAAGAAACTGACCGACCGTATCGGGAACCGTTGCCAGCTGGTCGGCGACGACCTGTTCGTTACCAACGTCGATTTCCTGTCAAAAGGTATCCAGGAAGGTTGTGCCAACTCCATCCTTATCAAAGTAAACCAAATCGGTTCACTGACAGAAACATTGAATGCAATCGAAATGGCACACCGCCACGGCTATACAACCGTAACATCACACCGTTCAGGTGAAACGGAAGATGCTACGATTGCCGACATCGCCGTTGCGACCAACAGCGGACAAATCAAGACCGGTTCACTGAGCCGTTCCGACCGCATGGCTAAATACAACCAGCTCCTCCGCATCGAAGAAGAACTGGGCGAACGTGCCGTTTATGGATATAAAAGATTGAAATAATATCATAATCGCTAATTTGCACACTTAAGGCTAAAGTTTTTAAAGAGCTTCCCCGTGAGGAGAGGCTCTTTTTGCTTGACCTGCTGAAATTTTGTTAATAATCCTTCCGTCCGGAATACAATTAACTCACAATTATGTTATAATTTTACATCAGTTGTTTTTAGGCGAAAATCTATCAGATAAGAAAGAAGTTATTTAATTAAACAGAATCAAAAATGAATTTAGCAGAAGTCTTGCAGTTCCGCCGTTCTGTGCGGATATACGATAAAGAAAAACCGATAGACCCGGAAAAGGTCAAACAATGTCTGGAACTGGCAACGCTGGCTCCCAACAGTTCGAATATGCAATTATGGGAATTCTATCAAATTACAGAACCCGAATTATTAGCAAAGATTTCGAAGGCTTGTCTGGGTCAGACAGCAGCCTCCACAGCTCCGGAAATAGTTATTTTCGTTACCCGTCAGGACTTATATAAGAAACGGGCAAAATTCGTTCTCGAGTTCGAGAAAGGGAATATCCTGCGGAACAGTCCCGAGGAACGCCAGGAGAAACGTATCAAAGACAGAGAATTATATTATGGGAAAGTAATGCCGTTCCTTTATGCCAGGTTCTTCGGTTTGCTGGGATTTTTAAGGGTCATACTAGCTAAAAGCATCGGCCTCTTTCGCCCTATGGTACGTGAAGTTTCCGAAAGCGACATGCGCGTCGTCGTTCACAAATCCTGTGCACTGGCTGCCCAGACATTTATGATTGCCATGGCAAATGAAGGATACGACACTTGCCCTTTAGAGGGTTTCGACAGTACACAAATCAAAAAACTATTGAAATTACCGCACGGTGCCGGGATAAATATGATCATTCCATGTGGCATCCGAAAAGGTAACAGAGGCATCTGGGGAGAACGATGCAGAGTGCCGTTCAACGAAGTTTATCATAGGATTTAATCTATCTTTCAAACGGGGAGAGGCTCCTGTTTTCATACCTAGCAGTAGGTATTTAATACAGATTTAATACCAGACTTGCCATTTTATACCGTATAATACCTTATATTTGCAACAAGGTGATGGAAAAGTTCAGGAAATATCTGCGTATAGCGCTCCCCGCACTGTTTATTGCGTATCTGGGATGCCTGATTGCGTTTACCCACGTCCATATCGTGAACGGGGTAACGATAGTCCATTCGCACCCTTACCATAAAACGGACGACGGCCGACCGGACCATGAACATGGTTACGCGGAGTTCCAGTTGCTTCATCAGCTTTCTACGATTCAAATCAGCGGAGCAGCGTTTGTTTCGATTCTGCTTGCCGCTTTTCTTACTACATTATTTATACTCAGAAATAATCCGGTCTACCCGGATTACCTGCTCCCTGTACGGGGAAAGTTATCTCTTCGTGCCCCTCCTGTAATCTGATACATACGGACTTTTTTTGTTAGGATGCCTGTGTTCAAACAGGTACATCCCTTGTATTACCTATTTATCAGAACAAATTAAAATGAATAAGATTATAACACTTATGCTATGCCTTTGCTGTGCCGTTACGGTTGCACAGGCAACAGGAGACGACGAGAAAATGAACGCTTCGGATGCCAATGTATTCGGACATGTACTGGACAAAGAAACAGGCGAACACCTGCCTTTCATCACCGTTATGCTGAAAGGGACCACCATAGGGACCAGCACGGACAATTCCGGTCATTATTTCCTGAAAAACCTGCCCGAGGGCAAGTTTACACTCGAATTCAAATATCTCGGATACAAAACCGTGACCCGCGAAGTAACCTTGGTAAAAGGGAAAACACAGGAAATAAACGTCGAGTTGGAAGAAGACCGGATTGCCCTGGACGGCGTAGTCGTCTCGGCAAACCGGAGCGAGACTTCGCGGCGCCTGGCTCCCACCCTGGTCAATGTCATCGACTCGAAGCTATTTAAAACGACCAATGCGGTAAATCTGGCGCAGGGACTGAATTTTCAGCCAGGTGTACGTGTTGAGACAAACTGCCAGAATTGCGGTTTCCAACAGGTACGTATCAATGGGCTGGACGGGCCTTACACACAAATCTTAATCGACTCGCGCCCAATCTTCAGCGCCCTTTCGGGGGTATACGGACTGGAACAGATTCCAGCGAATATGATTGACCGTGTCGAAGTGATGCGCGGCGGCGGCTCAGCCTTATTCGGCTCTTCCGCCATTGCGGGGACCATCAATATCATTACCAAAGAGCCATTGCGCAATTCCGGGGAACTGACGCATACGATTTCTTCTATCGGAGGAAGTTCGGCCTTCGATAACAACACGACACTGAACGCTTCGCTGGTGACGGACAACAGTAAAGCCGGCATGTACATCTTCGGTCAGAACCGCCATCGCTCCGGCTACGACCATGACGGTGACGGTTATACCGAACTGCCGAAACTTAAAAACCAGACGGTCGGTTTCCGTTCCTACCTGAAAACAAGCACTTACAGCAAGCTGACATTCGAATATCATCACATGAACGAATACCGCCGTGGCGGTAACCTGCTGGACCGTCCGCCCCATGAAGCGGATATTGCTGAACAACTGGAGCATTCCATCGACGGCGGAGGCCTGAAGTTCGACCTTTTCTCTTCCGATTACAAACATAGGCTCAGCGTCTTCACTTCGGCCCAGAACACCGACCGCGACAGTTATTACGGTACAACACAAGACCCGAATGCCTACGGCAAGACTACCGACCTTACTTTTATGGCGGGAACACAGTATGCCTACAGCTTCGACAAGTTCCTGTTTATGCCGTCGGACCTGACAGCCGGACTGGAATACAATTACGACCATCTGAAAGATGAAATGATAGGCTACAACCGCTATACGAACCAGAAAGTCCACATCGAAAGCCTTTTCCTGCAAAACGAATGGAAAAACAAAATGTGGAGTTTCCTGATCGGAGCACGTATGGATAAACATAATATGATAGATAATGTGATATTCAGTCCGCGTGCCAATGTACGTTTCAATCCGACGGAGGATATCAATATCCGTGCCAGTTACTCCAGCGGCTTCCGTGCCCCGCAGGCTTTCGACGAGGATATGCACATCTCTGCCGTAGGTGGTGAAATAGCGATGATACAACGTGCAAAAGACCTAAAAGAAGAGAAATCGCAAAGTCTCAGCACATCGGTCGACTTCTATCACCGTTTCAAGAACGGAATCCAGACAAATTTCCTGATTGAAGGATTCTACACCAGCCTGAGCGATGTCTTTGTGTTGGAGGACATCGGTAAAGACGAGCAGGGTAATATCATCAAAGAACGCCGTAACGGTTCGGGAGCTAAAGTGATGGGACTGACGCTCGAAGGAAAAAGCGTTCTCTCCTCCTGGCTGTCCTTACAGGCAGGCGTCACCTTGCAGCGCAGCCGTTACAACGAGCCGGAGAAATGGAGCGATAACGAGAATGTCCCGACAGAACGGAAAATGTTCCGCACTCCCAATACCTACGGTTACTTCACCTCGACACTGACTCCGCTGAAACATTTCACAGCAGCTTTGTCGGGTACTTATACCGGAAGCATGCTGGTACAGCACCTGGCCGGCTATATCCCGATGGACAAGGCGGTCAAAACACCGGACTTCTTCGACATGAACATCAAGCTGACATACGACTTCCACATCTACAAAGACATCAACCTGGAAGTAAACGCCGGTGTACAGAATATCTTCGAAGCCTACCAGTCCGACTTCGACCAGGGACGCAAACGCGACTCCGCCTATATCTACGGACCGGCCGCACCGAGAAGTTATTTTGCGGGGATTAAGATTTCTTATTAGAAAGAATTGATATATATAAGAAAACCCCCGCTATCCCAAGCGGGGTAACGGGGGTAAATAAACAATTTTAGGGAAAACTATCCTACCATACCAGCCAAGTCGGATGACAATGCCTGTTTCTTCTTTGTGCAGAAACGTTCGCACTGCATGCAGATATCATATCCTAATAAGGCACCGAGAATAAAATCTTCCTCAGGAGTAAGCAAGTTCAAAGGACGGGTAACCAGCAAACGGATTGCTTCAATACATTCAGGTCGGCCGAAATAAATATTCACACTCCGCTCACCGGCATCCTGCTTCACGTAGCAAATCTGCTGGCTTTCCAGACGATCGGTGGCAATCTTTTCATAAGATTTATTGATCGTGCATAAAACCATGCTTCGTATCCCCTTTTTATATTCGTAGATATGATTCAGAAAAACTTTTACCTCTCCGGGAATCTTATTCTCTTTGGCCGTTACCATCGCACTGACTGATATTACCTTAAAAACTAATACATGAAAATCAATTATTCCAATCCTTCTTTCTTCAAAGAATCAATCCATGAGTCAAGACGGGATTCCGTCTGGTCGTCTTCATTCAGTTCGTCTAACGGAAGTCCGACAAACTGACCGTCGATAACGGCTGTCGAATCATCGTAAGAGTAACCGTCTGTTGCCACATTTCCGATAAATGTGCACCCGGTACCCTGAAGGTCCGTATAAATTGTTCCGATAGCGTCACAGAACGTGTCGCTGAAAGAGGAAGAGTCGCCGCAACCGAAAATAGCCACGAGCTTACCGGATAAATCCAGTTTCTTTATCTTGGCAAGGAAATCGTACCAGTCATCCTGCAAATCACCGGCGCCCCAGGTAGAACTACCCAGTATCAAAACCTCATAACCAGCCAGGTCGGAAGGAGAAGCCTTCGCCACATCGTACAGGTTAGAAGCATCCACGCCTAACTTGGCTGCTATACGTTTTGCAATATCCTCTGTTGTCCCGGTTGAAGAACCGTAAAAAATACCTATTGTCTTCATCTTATTCTATTTTTAATTGACGAAGACAAAGGTCAGATATCTCCCTTACAAAGGCAATACCTATAAATGTGTATTTTAGAGGGTTAAAATACCTACCGATTAACCAGCCACACGACCGACCGACTTTATGTTCTTTATCTTTGAAAGCGTCACACACATCTTCTGTATGTCTTCCACATCATGCACTTTCATCTTAATCTTTCCTTCAAACACACCGTCTTTCGCTTCAATAAGCAGACGCATGATATTCACATTGAAGTCATCGGAAATAGTTTTAGTGATTGTGTTCAAAACGCCAATCGAGTCGATACCTTTCACTTCGAGAGTCGCTTCAAAGGAAGCATTCTTATGGCTACTCCACTCGGTATTCAGGATACGTTCGCCGAAACTGCTCTTCAGGCGCATGGCAATCGGACAGGAACGTTTATGGACAACCACATTACCGTCATCGTTGATGAAGCCCAGCGCATCGTCACCCGGAATAGGTTTACAGCATTCAGCAATGACATAATTACGTTCGAAGGCTTCTTCACGAAGGATGTAAGGTTTCGATTTATCGTATTTTGCTTTCGGTTTTTCTTCTTTCTGTACCTCTTCTTTCTCCTTATTATTCTTGACACCGACTCCTAACGCCTGTTTTACATACTTAAATAACACGTTATCGGTCTTTTCCTTCAACAGCTTCTTTATATTTTCCGGCAGAACGACATCGCCCTTTTCCACGGCATAAAAGAATTCCTCCCGCTTGGAGAAACCGAAATACATGCACAACTTATCCAGATTGGACGTACTTGCCTCCATTTCGGAACGCTTAAAGGCTGCAATCACCTTCTCCTCACCCACTTTGGCTGCATCTTTACGGGCACGCTTCAATACGGCATCGATCTTTGAACGGGCTTTTGCCGTAGTAACAAAATTAAGCCATTCCGCTTGCGGCTTCTGTGAACGGGAAGTCAGTATCTCCACCTGGTCCCCACTGGCCAGCGGGTGACTGAGAGGAACCAGGCGATGGTTTACTTTCGCACCGATACACTTATTACCGATATTGGTATGCAGTGCATAGGCAAAGTCAAGCGCGGTTGCCCCCTGGGGAAGCGTCTTTATATCCCCTTTCGGAGTAAACACGAATATTTCAGAGGTAAACAGGTTCAGCTTGATCGTATCCAGAAAGTCGAGGGCATTCGGGTCCGGACTTTCCAGGATTTCAGTAATTGTCTGAAGCCATTTATCGAGTTCGGTATCTTCTTCTACGCTGTGTTCTTTATATTTCCAGTGTGCGGCAAATCCTTTCTCGGCAATATCGTCCATACGCCGGCTACGAATCTGTATTTCCACCCACTGCCCATCGGGACCCATGACTGTCAGGTGCAACGCCTGGTATCCGTTAGCCTTCGGACGGCTTACCCAGTCACGGATTCGGTCCGGACGAATACGGTAAACATCTGTTATAGCGGAATAGATATCCCAGCACATATTCTTTTCATCCACCCCCGGCAGCGGGTCAAAAATGATACGGACGGCATACAGGTCGTAGATATCTTCAAAGGTAATCCCTTTACTCTCCATCTTGTTCCAGATAGAGTAAGCTGATTTCACACGGGCTTTCATCTCATAATGCAAGCCCATATCTTTCAGTTTCTTATCGACCGGAATTGCGAAATGTTCGAAAAGCTTATTACGGCTTTCCTCCGAGGCTTGCAGTTTCTGTTCGATAAAATCATATTCCTGAGGATGCTCATATTTAAAACTCAGATCCTCCAGTTCCGTTTTGATGGTGAAGAGGCCCAGGCGATGAGCCAAAGGTGCATAAAGGTACAGTGTCTCTCCGGCAATCTTGAATTGTTTGGCCGGAAGCATCGAACCCAAGGTTCGCATATTGTGCAGACGGTCGGCGATTTTGATCAGGATTACACGGATATCGTCACTCATGGTAAGCAACAACTTACGGAAGTTTTCCGCCTGTGCCGAAGCCTGTTCTCCGAAAATACCACCGGATATCTTGGTCAGCCCATCTACAATCTGGGCAATCTTCGGACCGAACATATCACTGATATCCTGTACGGTATATTCCGTATCCTCCACCACATCATGGAGCAGGGCCGAACAAATAGAAGTCGACCCCAATCCCATTTCACGGCAAACAATCCGTGCAACGGCAATGGGGTGCATGATATAGGGTTCACCGGACCGCCGTTTCACGCCGGCATGCGCCTGATTGGCAAAGTTGAACGCCTTAGTAATGCGCTCCACCTTCCTCCGGTGATTTGAATTCAGATAGTCCTCCAGCAGCTCATTAAATCCATCTTGGATCATCTTCTCGTCTGCCGTCATAGCTGGTAACATGTCACCAGCTTCCTTTGTGTCTTTTGTGTCTATCGCATCACTCATGGTTACAACCTCTTCTTTTTATACAACGTCTGTAACCACAAATATACAAATATTCATCAAAAATCAGCACGGAAGCCAAGAAAATAGCAAGTTTTATCCCACAGGAATTTTCAGAACCTGTCCGGGACGGATATTTGCATTCGGTAATCCGTTCGCTTTTTGTATCAAAGCTGCCGACACACCGGGATACTTTTTCGATATCGTGTAAAGGGAATCTCCCGATTTCACTTGATAAGAAACATAGCCATTACCCTGTTTCTCAACTACTTTCGAAGGAGAAGTCGTTTTAGGTATCGCCTTAGACTTTGCTGTTGAAGCAAAAGCCACCCCACCATTATCCACATACAAAGTCAAGCGCCGTCCGTTAGCCAGCTTGTTCGACTTCAGACCGTTCCATTGACGTACTTCTTTTGGAGTCACTCCATACCGGTCGGCTATCGCATAAATATTTTCGCCGGAAGCAACACGATGAGTAATCTTTTCGCGGTTGGAAGACTTTCCGCCGTCTTTGTCGGACGGATTATAAGCCAGACAATTCTCCAGCAAATCTTCTGCGCGGTGCGTATAAATCGTATCTTCTTTGTCGATGAAAGCATACGTCTGGTTTACCGGCAATTTCAACACAGACGGCTCCGTGTTTCCGGGGATAATATCACGCTTATATTGCGGATTCAAGGCACGGATCTGTTGAATATCCATTTGTAGTATATCCGCCACCTGCTCCAGATGCAGTGCTTTAGTGACAACGACCGTATCGGTAGCCAGCGGCATACTGGTCTGTATCGGACAGATATTATGATCGCAATAATAGTTCATAATATAATTTGCCGCAATGAATAACGGCACATACGAGCGGGTTTCTTTGGGCAGATAAGGGAATATCTCCCAAAAATCAGTCTTCCCTCCGGAACGACGGATGGCTTTATTTACATTTCCCGGTCCGCAATTATAAGAAGCCAGCACCAGATTCCAGTCACCATAAATAGCATACATATCTTTAAAATAACGACAGGCGGCATGCGTAGCCTTTACCGGATCACGACGTTCGTCAACAAGGCTGTTGATCTCCAGTCCGTAAATCTTTCCGGTCGGAAGCATGAACTGCCATAAGCCGCAGGCACCGACACGTGATAAAGCAACAGGATTCAGGGCACTTTCCACCACGGCCAGATATTTCAGCTCGATTGGCAAGTCATGTTCATCCAGCACCTGTTCGATGATCGGAAAATAAAAATCCGCCATACCCAGCATATAGCGTACCAGATTACGGCGGCGGTCGGCATATAAATCGATGCAATCGCGTACTACCTTATTATAAGGTAAAGAAATAACACGCGGAAGGCTTTCCAGACGTTCCCGGTAGACAGAGTCAGGGAACCATACATTTGCCGCATCGTCATGGCAATATTCATCTTTCTTGGAAAAGTATTGCACATGCCAGGAATGAAGCAGGCTGTCAACATCCGCATCCAGACTTTCGGGTATCAGACCGACATCAACCGACAGGGAGTCGGCGGAAAGGTCCGAATACTGAGGTTCTTCATTTTCAGTTATTGTTTCCTGTGCACGGGCAACAGTAACGAAACAGCAGAAACAGAGTAATGATAATAAGTATTTCATGTATTATTAGAATTTTATACTGCAATTCAGGCCATATATTCGTTCACTGACGCTGGTCTTAGGCATCACCATCGGTTCCACCCGCATACTCAGGTCAGGAGATATATCAAAGTCGAACAACTGGGCATCCACATAAGCATCGATCATACAGATAGCATAAACGCCGGCTGTGATAATAATACTCAAATCCCTGTAACGACGGAAATAGTCCTTACGGCGCTTGATGTTATCCTGATAAGATGCAGTCGTAATAAATTTTTCCGGATCATATCCGTTCTTCTTCGCAATATCCGTCCATGAACTGCTCCATTTAGACGGATCATCCGCATTGTTTTTCACATCATACATCAAATCAAAATAGGCCGTCGAATAATCCTTATAATTCTTGTTATTCCAGGTTATCGCATAGATACAGCCCATAAAACCACCATATACAATAGGTAATTTCCAGTAAGCCTTGTTATATATCTGTCCCAATCCCGGCAAAATAGCCGACAAAATAACCGCCTTTGTCGGATTGGGTTTGAACGGTTTCAGATCTATTTCCTTCCCCTTTACCCGGCTCGCAGAGTCAGCCGACTGAAGTACAGCCTGCACCATTGAGTCGGGTGGTGCAACAACAACCGTATCGGCGTCGAGTATAACCGCCTTGCCTTGTGCTTTTGTATATAAAGAGATACCCGTAAGCACCACCAGCAAGCACAGTATCCTGCTTATTTTTAATTTCATCCTCACGAATCTACCGTCAACTTATTTCAATTTATCCAACAGACCGATCAGTCTTTCCAGTTCTTCTTCCGAGGTAAAAGGAATCGTGATGCGTCCTTTTCCCTTCTCGTTGCACGCCAATTGTACCTTTGTATTAAAGAATCGGGACAAATGATCCTTCAGCAGGTTAAATTCTTCGGGAAGCATCGGTTTGCGTCCGGCTGTCTTCTCTTTCTTTTCTGCCGCTACAGCTTCAGCTCCGTTCCGCACGATCTCTTCCACATTACGTACGGAAAGCCCTTCCGCCAATATCTGTTCATACAGAGCCAGCTGCACTTCCGGATCTTCGACCGGCAGCAGGGCACGAGCATGTCCCATATCGATTTTCTTATCTTTCAACCCCATCTGTATCTCGGCAGGCAACTTCAGCAGGCGCAGATAGTTGGCAATAGTCGCCCGCTTCTTTCCTACCCGTTCGCTGAGTTTTTCCTGAGTCAGACCATAGCTATCTATCAGTTTCTGATAAGCCAATGCAATTTCTATCGAGTTAAGGTCTTCACGCTGTATATTTTCGATCAGCGCCATCTCAACTACATTCTCGTCGGCTGCCGTCTTGATATAAGCAGGGATCTGTTCCAGACCTGCCATCAGAGAAGCACGGTAACGACGTTCACCGGAGATGATCATATACTTCTCGGTTCCGATCTCTTTCAGGGTTATCGGCTGAATAACACCCAAGGAACGGATAGAAGTAGCCAGTTCCTCCAGTGTTTCTTCCTCAAATATAGAACGGGGTTGATCCGGATTGGGCTGAATCTTGCTCAGTTCTATCTCACTGATAGAAGACGAACCGCCTGTCTTCAGGTCGTCCATCGTGATCAAAGCATCCAATCCACGGCCAAGAGCCGATCTTTTCATTACTGCCATAATTCTACTTATTTGTTTTTGTCTATCAGCTCCTGTGCCAACTGCATATGATTGAGCGCTCCTTTCGATTCGGCATCGTAAAGCAATACCGGTTTACCGTAGCTGGAGGCCTCACTCAGCTTCACATTACGCTGAATAACGGTTGTAAAAACGAGATCGCGGAACGGACGTTTCACCTCTTCGTAAATCTGGTTGGCCAGGCGAAGGCGCGAATCGTACATCGTCAGCAGGAATCCCTCGATTTCCAAAGCCGGATTCAGCTTTGACTTAATAATTTTTATCGTATTCAACAGTTTACTGATACCTTCCAATGCAAAATATTCACATTGTACAGGGATCATGACCGAATCGGCTGCCGTAAGGGCATTTACTGTAATCAGTCCCAGAGAAGGAGAACAGTCAATCAGGATAAAATCGTACATATCCTTCAGGGGAACGAGAATCTGTTTCAGGATTTGTTCCCGGTTCTCCATGTTCAGCATTTCAATCTCCGCACCCACCAGGTCGATATGCGACGGGATAATATCCAGTCCTTCCACCTCGGTCGGGATAATGGCACCTTTCGCATCCTCACCATTCACCAGGCATTCATAGATGGACAACTCGACACTGCGAATATCCACACCCAGACCGGAGGAGGCATTTGCCTGCGGGTCCGCATCAACAACAAGCACCTTCTTTTCGAGTGCAGCGAGGGATGCAGCCAGATTAATCGTGGTCGTTGTCTTACCAACTCCACCTTTCTGATTTGCTAAAGCGATAATCTTTCCCATACTTCGTCTATTAATTCGGAGGCAAAACTAAACATTAAAAACCTAACGAAATCAGGTTTAAGCAAAACAATGCTCGTTTTGTTGAAAAGTCGCCCTAACTGTTGATAACTTGCAAATATAAACAGAATATTTAATAACTTGTTCCAAATGAGACGTATGGGAATGTTTTTTGGCAATTTATAACAACCTTATAAAAGTATTAAAGCTAAGAAAATAGGTAAATAAGAATCTTTGGGCAGAACAACACCCCAATTAGTGCATTCTAACAATGCCCATCCAAAGGTCGTTACAATGCCCATTCAAGCAACCTTATACTGCCCATCCAAGCAACCAAACAATGGGCATTGTTAGAATGGCTGTTTTTAGAGTAATTTTTTTCACAGCTTTCACAGCTAAAACCCTTCTTTCAGTATCTTTTTCAGTGGCTGGAAGAAACGTTCTATCAAACGTACATCATCAGTTACAATTTCAGCAGTGGCTTTCATTTCATAAGAAACAGGCAGGTTCTTCCTATAATTGGTGGTCAGTCCGTCCGGAAAGGCAATCTCCACCATATAATTGTCTTCCGAAGGCACCAGCGAAACTGACGACAAACGCCCGTTCACGACACCGAATTCCTGATCCGGGAAATTCGTAAACCGCACGATCACCCGCTGCCCGACCTTCACCTTTCCGGACCGCTGAATCGGCAATAAGGCCCGCCCGATCCAGGTCTCCCCACCCTCAGGCACCATACGGGCAAAAATATCTCCCGCCGACAAATACAGGTTCGGAGCCCCTTGCACAAGCAACTGTACCTTTCCATCCGACGGCGCCACCAGGCAGTAAGACATCTCCCAGACACGGATCGCCGCCAGTAACTGTCCGACCGAAGCCCGGTAATCGCGGGCTGAAATATCTTTCGATGCCAGACTCATATAAGCCGACTGAATATCCCCCAGCAGCCACACATCCTGCAACAGATAATAGCTCAGACGTTCCGGCTGCTCCTGATAACGTGCCAACAACTTCTTCAGCCGGAACACATCCTCTGTCTTGGCCGGGTTCTCAACCACCGCCAACGGAGCACCCATCTTCACCTCCTGTCCGTTAAACACATAAAGCTCATTTATCTTTCCCGACGAGCGGGCCACCACCTCCGCCACCGGATGCCGGCTTGTCAATGTCATCTCTGTCGTGATCACATCCGGATATCTAAAGAAATAGCTACCCACCAAAAGCGCCAGCACCACAATAAACAAGATCGTAATCCCCCACCGCACAATCCAGACCGGGATCTGCCCCATCACCTCCTGAACCTCTTCGCTGCGTAATTCTATTTCTTTTCCTGTTTCCATACGACTGTCCCCTGTAAGGGCGGTTCGCGAACCGCCCTTACGAACCCAATTCCAATTGATTCTTTACCAACTTATAATATACACCCCGTCGTGCCGTCAGTTCCTCATGCGTCCCTTCCTCCACGACCTGCCCTTTATCCAGTACCACTATATTATCCGCATCCCGCACCGTACTCAGCCGGTGAGCCACCACCACTACTGTCCTTCCTTTATAGAACTGATGCAAATGTTCCATTATTTCCCGTTCATTATTGGCATCCAAAGCGTTCGTTGCTTCATCCAAGAAGATAAATTCAGGATTCTTATATACAGCACGTGCAATCAGGATACGTTGCCGCTGTCCCTGGCTTACACCGTTCCCTTCCATACCGATTTTTGTGTTATATCCCAATGGCAAAGAATCTATAAAATCCCGGATATTCGCCACCGTCACCGCATGCAACAACCGTTCTTTATCGATCACTTCCGCACCGACCGCGATATTCTTCGCGATCGTATCCGAAAAGATAAACCCATCCTGCATTACACACCCGATATGTGTACGCCATACGTGTGGATTCATATTCTTCAATGACAGGTCACCTACCTTGATATTCCCTTTGTTCGGTTCGTAAAATCCAAGTAACAACTTGATCAATGTCGTCTTCCCGCTTCCGCTGGCCCCGACAATAGCCGTCACCTTATGCTGTGGGATCGTCAGATTAATATGTTCCAACACATAATCCCGGTCTGCCCCGTCATAACTAAAACTCACATCCTCGATCTGCAAAGCCTTGTTATCCGGTAAAGCATTTACTTTCAATGCCAAGGTCTGTTCCTCGTCTTCCCGTTGATGGATCTCTCCCAACCGTTCCAAACTGATCTTTGCATCCTGGAACGAACGGGCAAAACCGATAAACTGTTCAACCGGAGAAGTCAACTGCCCCACGATATAGGTCAGCGACATCATCATACCCAATGTCATTTCCCCCGAAACAACAGCCCGGGCGGCGAGAAAGGAGATCAGGATATTGGTGGTTTGGTTAAAAAACACCGACCCGAGCTGTTGGTATTGCCCTAATGCCAATCCTTTTATACTGATCTTAAACAGTTTCACCTGAATACGTTCCCACTCCCAACGTTTCTCCGTCTCACAATTGTTCAATTTGATCTCCTGCATACCCGTCACTAACTGGAACAGGTTGCTCTGCTCACCGGCTGCCTGTGCAAACCGTTTGATATCCAGTTCGCGCCGATACCTCATAAAGGCTAGGATCCAAGCCACATACAACCCGTTTCCCAACAAGAAAAGTCCCAGTATCGACAAATCATAATATGCTAAAACAAACCCGAAAACAATGAAATTGACAAACGAAAACAAAGTACTGATCGAAGTCCCCGTCATAAACGACTCGATACGGTTATGATCGCCGATACGCTGCATGATGTCCCCTACCATCTTCGTATCGAAGAAATGCAAAGGCAACCGCATCAACTTCGCCAGGAAATCAGAGATCAGCGCAATATTGATCCGCGTATTCACATGCAGCAAGATCCAGCTGCGGATAAAATCGACCGACAACCGCGCAATAAAGATTACCAACTGGGCGACCAGAACCAACGTGATAAAACTCAAATTGCCATCCCGGATACCCGTGTCCACCAGGCTCTGCGTCAGGAACGGCATGATCAATTGCAGGATGCTCACCGTCAGCATCCCCAACACCAACTGGAAAAGCTCCCGTTTGTAAGGTGTCAGATAGCAGAAAAAGAAAGACAACTTCCGGTTTTTAGTCTCCACAGGTTCCTCCCGTTCCCCGAACTCCGGGCCCGGTTCGAGCAGCAATGCCGTTCCCGTATCCTTCCCCTCCACCAACGTACTGAACCAGCACCGCCCGAACTCCGTCCGGTCGAACACCACCCGTCCGGCTGCCGGGTCAGCTATATAAAATTTCCCTTTCTTAATCTTGTAGCACACCACGAAATGTCGTTGGTTCCAATGCAGGATACACGGCAACGGTACCTCCTGCTCCAACTGTTCCAATGTGATGCGTACCCCCATCGTCCGAAACCCGATATGTTCTGCCGCATCGCTGATACCCAACATCGAAACCCCTTCACGAGTAATGAAGGCATGTTCACGAAGGTATTGGGCAGAGTAGGTTCGCCCGTAATACTTCGCGATCATGCGAAGACAGGTAGGACCGCAGTCGGCAGAGTCAAGTTGGGGGTAATGGGGGAATAACTTTATCATACCTTAATCATATCTTGAAGAAAATAACCCAGTCATTAGATTCTTCATCCATCTTTTCCGGATCAAGTCCTTTTAAGAAGGGATATTTCTCCAAATAATTCCCATTCGATTGTTGCAACTCCTCGATCGCTTCTTTTAGCAGGGCAGCATTTACCAAACGGTAAAACTCTCCACTTCGGGAATCATATCCATCAGGAGTACTGTACTTTCCTAAAACCTTAACATAGAAATTATCAAAATCATTATTGATCAGATATTTCCCATTTTTACGATTGCAATAGATAACTTCTTTAGGTTCAAATAATGGCGGACAAAAAACAATCCAGTCATCCGTTATTGTTATATTATCGATATTGAGGATTGCTTTATCATTCTCTCGGAAATCATTAAATTTCGGAACAAGTTCTTTTGTTTCTCTTTCAAAAAAATCTTTTGGAAGATTCATACTTCCAAAATCAAACGTTGCAAATGTTTGGATTGAATCTCCTTCCAACATATAGATATTCGTATCAAAATAATTAGAAACATAAACTCCTTTATTGTAACGACCTATTGAATAATAACAGCCCTGTACTATCCAAAATTTACGAACCACCTCTGGAGTTGGAAAATATTCTCCCAAAAGTTCCCCTCCCTCATTATAAACGATTAACTGGCTATCACCCAAATAATAACGAGACTGAACAATCCGTCCCAAGGAATCTACACAAAATTGTCCGATTTCATCTTTGGGAGGAACAATCGTTTTTAAATATTCACCATTAAAATTATATATCTGTATTTTTTGTAGGTCACAGACATAAATAGTATTATCATTTTCTTTAAAGAATAAATACCCCAAAGTAATATATTCTTCCGGTCCTTGTCCTCTTCGGTCTATCTTATTTATAAACTGTCCATGTTTATCATAACGAAAAATCACCTTTTGTCTTTGATCTGCAACAAACAAATAATCATTTACTAAATACAAATGCGATGCTTTCCCATTAAACAATAAACTATCATTTGTTTCCAAAGGGAGTAAACGTACCTCCATATTATCCATCACCTCTTTCAAAAGTTCAGGATCCGACTTACCTTTAATATCTATAGTGAAATGACGATAATCGTCTATTACATTCTCCTTATTAAATGTGCAAGAAAAAGACAGCATAAATGATATAACCAATATTATATTTTTCATATTCGTATTTATTTAATTATTCTGGTCTTAATTCTGATATAAAAGCGGGTGCGTCAATACACCTCGGATCTGGAAAATCTGCATTTTCTTCTCCATATCCTTTTAAAACATCTACGATACAACGATTGGGGAAATTATAACACTCTTCAAATATTTTACACTTTTTACACGGACTAACATCCCGAAAATCTTCTCTTCTCGGGAACGCCAAAGCCAAAGCACGTGGAGAGTTCCATACTTCAGAAATAGATTGTTTCGTCAAATCTCCGATAATATAATTAGGATTCCAATAAAGCTGTTCACAAATCGTAACCTTTCCATCAGGCAAAACCATCATGTTAGAATAATTGGCTGAACATCTTGATCCCTTAAAACTTCGACTTCCTTGTTTCGCTTGAAAATAATGTTTTCGATCCACAGGTTCCCATGATATTTTAAACCTGGAATGTTCTTTTATTTTTTGAATCGATTCATCTATTTGTTGAATAGACTCCTTCGTTATCTTCAATTTTTCAAAATCACACTTGCTATACAATGATTTATGTGCAATCCGAACTTCCCAATGAGCCACACACTGAAATTGTTGTAAAAATTCATACAAATCAAGAATATTAGAAACCGAATCATTGATTTTGGTAAGTACAGTCGTTATTTTATAACGCAATTTGTATTTATCAAAAAGAGCAAATGTATCACGTACTTTCGATAAATAATCAGGATTCATTCCAACAACTTCTTTTAATATAGACGGGGATACTGCATCCAAAGAAAACTGCATATTTACCTGATAGTCTTTTAGCAATCGCACATCCTTTTCTTGAAGTGGAGTCTTAGTTGACAACAGACCAATATTCATATTGTATCCTTTCATACAGTTCAATAACTCCCTCCAATGTTTGTAAACAAAAATATCTCCACCGGTTATCATGAACTCTCCTATTCTTAAATCATAACAGTCTTTTAAAATTGACCTTACTTGATCAAAACTCATTTGAAGATGCCCACTTGTTTTATCCGCATAACAATAAACACAATTTGTTGTGCATGTATTATTGGACATAAAAACCACAGTAGAGGGAGATCGAAAAGATCTTTCCTGTTGTAAATCAACAGAATCAAAACGAAACTCTTCAGGGGTATATACCAAAGGCAATATAGATGTTTTATCAGCATCAATAATCACATTCCGAGGGAACTGACTTACAACATCCCCATAATGGCTATGAAAAGGTTCTTCTCTATCTAAAAAAGGGTTAATTATATTTTCGGCTTCTTCTCTAGTTACATCCAAAAAACAAGCAATATAGTCTATATATTTTGAATATAAGATGGGGATTGATGCGAAAGATAATAACATTGCATATACCGGATGTATTTTTGTCGTCCAATATTCATTAACACGAACATTTATTTTCGATTTTTCGGCAGGTAATAAATTACCTTCCCTTGAGTATATATAACTCCTTTTCAAATCATGCCTTAATCCATAAAAATGATTGAATACAATCTTTTTATCTGTCCTACTCATAACTAACAAATTATAAAGTTCCTGGACTACAATATAAATAATACCATAGCCCAGAAACATGGTTTACTAAAAATTATGCACCACTTTTACATGTAAAAGTATAGCATGTATCAGTTGTACATTTTTCTTCGCTACCAGGCTGATTATTTTTACATACTTCAGATTCACAACCATAAGCACGAAGCATGATGTCACCATCAACACCACCGACCAGATTTCCCAGTTCTGAGACATCCAATCGAGTGGGTACGAGATCTTTCAGCTTTAATGAAGACAACTTTTTCATTGCGTTTTCTTTTTAATAATTTAACATGTTTATTCTCTCTGTTTTCTAAAAATTCTACTACGCTTTAAACAAATTATATTATCTATTTAACTAACCACACAGTCCCAATAAAGCTTGCGAGGCTCATTTTATCAAGAAAGTGTATTTGTTTTTTCATTATTTATCCCAATTACCCTCTCCTTAAAGAATCTAGTAAAACATGATATATCAAAACAAGAAATAAATCGTTCACGACTTTTCTTTTGCAAGTTTTCACGCAAAGAATTATCTTTCAAAAGATGATCTAATACGGTATATAAAATCGCTGCATTTTCTTTAGACTTTCCATAATCTTGTTCAAAAGGGACAACCAAACCATATTTGCCGCCATCCACAATTTCCTCCAATCCACTGTGATTCCCCACTACAATGGGCAGTCCATTCATCATCATTTCCAACGCCACATATCCCAACTCTTCATACAAAGAAGGCAAGACACCGACATCAGAAATAGAAAACAATTCATATAAATCTGTTTTATTGACAAAACCAACAAAACTAACCCGTCCACAATAAGATATTACTTTTTTCTGAACTACATCGGGAGAACCTCCCCCAACAATAACCAACCGCAAATGCGGATATTCAGAAACCAAAGAAGAAAAAGCTTCCGCCAACAAATCCATTCCTTTCAAGGGTTCGATTCGACCTGCACTTATAAGAATTGTATCATCAGAGTGAAAACCATATTTTCTTTTTATCGAACCTTTTTCTTCTTGACTCATTGTTTTATATTCATCCTTAATACCATGTCTGACAAACACAATTTTAGATTTAGGAAGTCCACACACCTCTACCAATGTATTAAAGGAATGTTGTGAAACGGCAATCACCTTATCACATAGCTTCAAAAACTTTTTATTCTCTTCAAGTACAATAGAAATAGATTTAAAATTCCTATCATTGGGATGGTTCAATATATAATCCAGTTTACGTCTATCACCTAACAACTGAAGTTTCCAGTCCATATAATGAACCGTACATATAATTTCAGATAGAGGATAATTCTCTTTTAAACCAAGAGCCAAATCCTTCATGTGCATATTATTAAGATGAAAAATATTATTTTGATTTTCTGCTGCTATAGTAGATAATAATACAATTACACTTCTATAATAACGTTCAAAATATTTTATCCAATTCATGACATTCATCTTACAACGAGTACTACCTATATTTATATATCGCACATTCAACTTTTCCTCAATCACCAAAGATGAAGTTTTAGAAGAACGAAGAGTTATAATAGTCAACGAATAATCGCTTTCTTTCATAGCCTCGATCATTTGATTCAAATAGGTTCCAATACCATAATTAGCCGATTCGCTTTCCTCATTAATAAGATAGTAATTTCTATCCTTACCCCAAGGATATTCTTTATACAGTTTATCAACATCGCCACTTTCAAGTATCTGCCAACCATATTCCAACCCATCCTGCAATAAATCTGTTGAAGATTTTTCCGGAAGAGAGATTTGAAATAAAACCGAAAGATCCGGCTTTATCTTCTTCTTCCCATCTAACACAAGAATAAAGTCATCTATTAGAAAAGAGAGACTCTTTTCTTTACTAAAATCTTTTTCTAAAACCACTTCACGCAAGGATTGCAAGTAAAGACTATCAAATGGCAGATTATCGGTTTCACGAGGTGATGAAAGTCGAATCATAACATAATATAATATTCCCCCAAGTCCCTTTCGGAAACTAAGATCATGAAAACGTCGTGGATCGCGCTCCATTATCAGATTATCAATATCTTTTAATATTTCATCCGTACATCCATCCATAAAACCTTTTCCAACCAAATATTCCATTCCCCAACCAATACCGCATAACCCATATTCCATATTAATAGGCAAACAAGTGTTGATTTCCTCATAAATTTCATCAAGTAATTCACTTGCAAAAACTTCATAAAAATCATTATTCACCAAACGACCATAATGAGCAAAAAAAATTACATGCCCCATCTTTCCATGAAACAATCCTATATCAGTGAGAAAACTGACATTGAGAACAAGATGCTCAATCTCTTTGAACAAAGATTTATTATCCATTTGAATACTCTTCATTACAATAAATTTAAGACCACTACATATTTAAAAAAAACACCTTAACTCTTCAGAAGTCATTCTACAAATCTTCAAAAACTCCTGTCTGCTCTTATATTCTGCCTCCTTATCCCTATACCGGGAGTTTTCATTCCGGGGATGAAACAGATGAAACAAAGAACCATCCACCTGTGTTACTGGCAATCCTAAAATAAACATCCGTCTTATTCGTTCCTGGTCCTCCATACCCCAACCATAAAATGCCTCATTCTCCCCTCCAGCTTCCAGATAGAGGGATTTACGGACTAGAAAAGCACCTCCTACCGAATTGGATATACAATAAGAAATTCGATTTACCTGATCCAACCAACGTTCAGGCAAACCTCCCTGACGATAATAAGTACTTTCTTCTGCTGTACAGATATAAAAACGCCCGTCATACGGATAGCTCATCACAGCTTTTCCTTCCATGAGGTCTCGCAGAGCTTTGTCTATTTGTGTATCCGGCACGATGACATCCGTATCCCAAATTCCGACCAACTCTGTTTTTGCTTCACGTAACAACTGATTCAGATATTTCGTACGGTAAAACACTGGATCCGGATCTTCCACAAAAAAGTATCTTACATTCGAATAGGCTTTTTTCAATTTATAAAGCGGTTTTGTATCTGCTTCCAAAAGAAGGACTGATGCCTGCTCCCTATGGGACAATTGCTCCAACACCACATCCAAATTCGCACTTCGCTCCGGAGAGTCGACCCGAACTGGAATGACAAATGTAACATCTTGGTTCTCAATATGATCCAAATGAGCCAACAATTCTTTTCCAGAAAGTTCTTTATCCAATAACCTTTTTGTTCGTTCTGGATATATACCCATCACATCAATTTTTCTAATATCTTCCGCCAACAAATCCACACAGGACGGATTATTTTCCAAATAGTCCAATAACCCTATCAGATTCTGTTTATTCAGATCTTTGATGTTTTGTCCTACCTCCTCTCCTTCCTGCTCCACACGAAGTGTCAGATAATGAATCCAACCGCATAACAATTCCATATTTTTAGGTCGGTTCATAACATACATGGTTAACCGCCAGTCAATATCCGACAAAATCTCATCTTCATCCCCCTCAACAAAACCTGTACGCAACAAATAGATCAATCCGCACCCCAAAGAACAAACAACCATTCCATCATCAGATGCCGCCAAAGCAACATCAATCACCACATCCAATAAACGGTCTGCACGTTCAACCAGCTCTTGATCCTTCACAAAACGGGCATACGTATACAAGCTGATCACCTTGCCCATCATCGGATTTTTCAGGACATACCTATCCGGCATGGATTGATTTCCCGATTTATAACGGTTGATACATTGTTGTTGGCTTTTTAATATCTGCTCTGCCTTTTCCGCCGGAATCCTTTTGGGAGGTACCCGGTAACCGGATGGATGCAGGGCAATCCATCCTTCCGGTAATATATCCGGCGCAACCCGATCCTTATACCACCGATAGGGGGCTATCACCATCTTGTCTTCCCGCGGATTCAACCAGGCACCCCACCAGCTAAAACTACTGTTGGCGATAATATGATGCCGACAAACAGACATCAGATACATATCCTGCCAGCTATCAACCCCTTGGTTCCAATCCACAACCACGGCATGTTCCAACGGTAAATTTTCTTTTACCCAATCCGGATCATCGCTGAATACATAGAAACGGATCGCCTCTTTCGGCAAGCGTTTTTTCAACCACTCTACAGCGTTCCGATAATAATCAACGGTACAAATATCTCCATAAATCTGCCGGTTCTTCTCCGACAGGTAATCCCCTCGCCGAACATGGATACTCACTGACAGACAGCTATGTATTTGCTCTGCCAGATCACTAGACTTCGGGTTCAACCGATCCGTATCAAAACGGAAGGCTTTCCGGATTACCGGAGCGATCTTTTTAAAATACAAGTCGGTTTGCCAATAACCTTGATAGATGGAGAGCAACGACCAGTCGGTATCCACCTCTCGCCAAAGGGAATCCGCCGGTTCGTTTACCCGGCGGATACATGAAGCCGGGGTATTCATTATTTGACGGGTCAATTCTTCTTCTGCCAAATGATCGGCAGGGATATCAAACACCTTTTCTAGATTATTGGAATCATCGGATGCGTCCGGTAAAGCAACAGGAGTAGACAAGTAGAAAACTGTTTCCGGATTAGTATGTTGTATTCCCAAAAGAAAAGCATATTGAAACATTTGGTTACCCAAACGCCCCATCCGTTCAATCCAATGGCACGGTTTTATCTGTAATTTTTTATCTCGCAAATAAGACAGAGAAGGATTGGTAAATACCTGTTTTAACCGGTCTATATTGGTTTTACCCAATATTTTATTCTTATCCCGTAAGATCGCTTTACTTGCACCGTCAAACTCTTCCGGCTTACAATAAGCCATACTGATAACTTTCGGATGACGTTCCAACAGGTATTTATTCAAATACGACTCATCATGCCAAAGTGCCATTATGCCATTTGACAAATCAATACGAGTCGATTCCGCACACCAAATCGCCAAGGCTAACATTTCAGAGGTCCTACCACCATAAAAACATGCCTGATAATAACGAGTTCCTTTTCCATACGGGATATATGCCCGACACCGAGGATTCCTGTCATACGTATAAGTGTCCGGATGCCTGTCGGCAAAAAAATCAAAACTTAATACGGACAAATATCCATTCTCTGCCGTTGCCAGTATTTCATTACAATATATCGGTTCCTGTATCTTATAATTGGCATTGATATAAAAAAGGAAATCAAAGGTCTTCAATTGTTCACGAACACTCAACATACAATCATATTTTGCCAATGCATTCATTGCCCATCCGCCATCTCCCCGGAAAGACAGAGACACATTTGGCAAATCCAATGCCAACAAGCGTTCACTATCTGTAAATACAAAATAATGCTTCACGGCATCCGGAAAAAGATATTCTTCGCAAGACCGATAAAATTCATCCCAAAGGACATCATATTTTCCAATCGCCAAGTAGACAATCGCTATACGGTAAGGTTTCTTTTCTATTAAGAAGTTTTTTGTCATAGATTTCAATATAAGTTAACATAAATTTGTTATGCTCGTAATATAAGAACTAATTTTGTAATCTCCAAGCAATAAGTAACAATTTTGCCAAAACAGGCAGAAATAAGTCGTGTAATCAACAAATAAAGCTGCATATCCTACAGAAAACAGATAAAAATGTGTCTACTTTTTACATTTACAGACAACCTATAACCGGATTTTTAATACACAGTCAACCTTAATCAGAACGAGACAGTTACTAATCTCAACTCTCCTTTATCAATCAGACCGGAAATCAATTCATATAAGAAATACAGCAATGTCCTGGAGGAAAAGAAACCGGATTCTCCCAACTTATCCAACGCCGGTAAAAAATCATCCATCAGGATCGGATAATAGACACTGTCTTCTTTTACCAAATCCAAAAAATATTCCACCATGTCCAAATGGATACGATCCGCTGCTTCATCCATTTCCGCCTGGCATTTCCTACTCGTTTGTTCCGGATACGTCCTATACCGGGTCAATATTTCCGGAAGGTTGACAATCTCACCAACCCGGGCTATATCCGTCCACAACTTCAAATCGGCAGCAAAAGAATAGCCCTGCGAATACCTTAAACCATGCTCTACCAAAAAGCTCTTACGGATAAATCCGGTCGGGTTCATCACCGGGCAATCAAATACCATCGCTTTGAGAACATTCCGATAGCTTAACGGTACCCGCATGACTCGAGAATACATGCCAAATGATTGCATATACCCACCACATACGGCCACCCGGAGATTACCTTCCATATACTTATATTGCATCTTCAACCGATCCGGCATCATAAGATCATCATGGTCCAGCAAGGCGATGTACTTTCCTTTCGCCAAATCAATCCCCCTATTGAGCGTATTTATAAAATCATGCGGGCAAAGAATATATTTTATACGCTCATCGGTATAACCCGATATGATTTCTGCCGTTTTATCTTCCGAGCCGTCATCCAACAGTAATAATTCAAAATCCGGGAAGGTTTGTTCCAATACGCTATCAATGGTTTCACCGATATATTTTTCTGAATTATAAACAGGTATTAACACGGATACCAATGGATTTAAGTTGTTTTGCTTACGATTTTCCATCCTATTTACTATTTACCGATCAACACAAATCCCGTTCTACCAATATCGGATAGAATCGTTTACATAAATCCCAATCCGGCCGATACACTTCTTCCAACGGTAGCTCCGACACGCCATGCCGTTTCAACAACAATGACAAAGCACTTTGGTCATGCCGATGTTCCACAAAACCTGCTTCGTCCGGAGACCAGGAGGGACTATCATCCAATAAATGAAAACATTCATAGTATAACTTCAACCAGCGTTGAATCAAACCGACCGTTCCCGTCTCCTTACGGACAAAAATCACTCCTGCCTGATATTGAGGTGAAAACGCAGTATCCGTTCCACGCACCTTGAAATAATCTAACAAGTCCCCTTTCGTCCAATAACATTCCTTCCGGATCGCTTCCATAGGCGAAACCAAAAATCCGCTGTCGTTCTGTTTCACCTCCTGCCAGTACTCCAATAACTTTTCTTTCCCCCGGCTGTTCAAGTGGCAACCCATATCCACATACAACAAGACATCGCCATCGTCCATCTTTGACAAAGTGTCCAAGATAACCTGCGGCTTCCAGACCCAATAACCGAAACCACGTATCCCGGCTTGCAATTGGTCTTTGAAGTCTTCACGAAAAGAGGCAGGTAAATCAAACTCGTTATAAAGATGTATGGCATCAAACAGGTCGAAATCTTCCGCTTGTTCCTGTAGCCGTTCACGGCTCGCCCCATAACGGGAATCTCCGAAACTACAGAGCACCAACCTGCCGTCCGGTCGCTTCCGGAGTATTTGCGAATGTTGTCGTTCTGCTTGTATCAACCGGCAAAGGCGGATATAAGGATGGATTTGTTGGGCCGCCACTTTCTGTATAAATGACGGACGCAACGGGTGTTTACGCCACGCTTGGTATTGTTCATACAAGGCCGGATCATCCAGGCAAGCTTGCAAATGGGCTGCCAACTCTTCCACAGTTTCATACTTGCGGACATCGACATAACAGTTGTCTCCCGGTGCAAATTCATCGACATTGGGAGCTCCCAAATAGACCGGCACGGCTCCCGCCAGCAACGGGTCAAAGAATTTCTCCGTCACGTAATCTTTGGCACAGGAGTTCTCAAAAGCAATTACAAATTTATACCCTTCATATAAAGCAATTTTGGAAGAATAGCCGTTGTCTTCTTCCAACCGGCTGTTGTTATACAGCTTGCCGTAAGAGTCAATCCGCACCATCTCCATCAATTCTTTCAAATATTCCTGCCTGCCACTACGGTTGAACGGACTGGAAACCAACATGCAAATCCCCCGTTTCTGTTCAAACGGACAGGGAGCCGTCTGCAACAAACGTTCCGGATAACCGGCTTCATAATAGGGATGGACCACATCGGCTCCCTGATGGTATGACATCCAATAGTCGAACAGGCTCATAAACTCCGTACTTTTGATGAACGGATAGTTTTCCTCACACTCCAATGTCCAGCCGACCCAACGCTGGCCGGGGGATTTTTCCAAATCGCCTTCCAAATCAAACTCCAACGTCGGCAAATGGAAGACGACCGCATCGGCACGAGCCAGGTATTTCCGGTCGGAGGTTATCAACATACCTTCCGGCACCTGCTCCCGGGGATACACCAATGGCGCATCCCAGATACGGCTGTAGAACAATAATACGACCTTGTCATTCGGAACCAGTGCCGGCATACCGTCAACTTCCGGAGAGACAAGCCAGGCATGGTAATTCCTTAATTTCTTCCGGCCAACCGAATAAAGGGACATACAAATCGAACGGGCTTCCGACGTCAAACGGTTCCGGTCATGGTACAATTGATACAGCGAATGGGATTCCAAACGGAAACGGCTGTCCCGCTTTTTATCCAACAACCGGAATGCCAACTTATAAAGTTCGGCAGCTTTCACATAAAGCATGCTCCGGACTTGCCGACGCTCTTCCGCGCTGAAACGACCGACAAATTGCAAGATCCGGTTGGCAATATGCACCAAGCTGTTTATCCGTCTGCCCGTATCCAACGTTTTCATAATGGAACCCGAACGCTGACGGTAATAATAAAACTCTTGGTCCGTACAAACGACACGCCTGGCCAAACACAAAGCCTTCACACTCCACAATTCATCTTCATGGAGCACTGGTTCAAAACGCAGCTTTTCCTGTTCCAACCACTCCCGACGATACAGATAAGAGGTTGCCATCGGTACAAACTTCTCGTTCCGGATAAATTCCGCAAAACAATAGTCACCTGCATATACACCACCTTTCACTGAATCAGGTACAGGTAAAAACGGGGCATATTCATAATCGGGATCATCCGGCACGACATACCGGACATATCCCAATATCATATCTAATGCTTCTTGCTTCGCCTGCTGGTAAAGCGTAACCAACCGGTCCGGCTCGATCCAATCGTCGCTGTCTACAAATGCCACATATTCGCCGCCCGCAACCTCCAAACCGCTATTCCGGGCGATCCCCGGACCTTGATTTGCTTGATGAATCGCTTTGACAAAAGGATAGTGCGCGGCATACCGGTCCACCAGTCCCGCTGATGAATCGGTTGAGCCATCGTCTACCAGGATGATTTCCACACGGATAGATGGGATCCGCAATAAGGATTCCACACAAGCATCCAGATATTCTTCTACGTTATAAACGGGGACAATACAGGAGAGGTGGTATGAAGATTTGTGTTTCATGGTCTGTAGGATTTAATGCCTACAATATAAGAACTTATTTCGTTAATTCAAAACACAAACAGATAATATTATTAGTCCTACCGTAAAAAGCAGTAAAAAAGTTCAAAAGTTCAAAAGGTTCAGCCACCCTCACACACACGAGCGCGTACGTAATAAATACGCGTGAATTATAAGGTGCGCGTGTATACGTGTGTGTGTGTGTAAGGGGACTTGAACCTTTTGAACTTTTGAACCTGTCGGGCACAACGTTTATCGTATCTTTGAATTACCAGGACGATAGAGGCAGAAGATTAGTAATCTTCACCCTATAAGATTACTAATCTTACATATGAAAGATTACTAATCTTACTAGACCAACATAAGGAGAGTTTTTGAACGCTTTATGTATCATTCAAAGATTATCGTTACATTTGTAGTGATATTTAAAAGAAGTTGCGATGAATGATAGACCGTTGATACTGATTACAAATGATGATGGCGTAAATGCCAAAGGTATTAAAGAGTTGACTGAATGCCTGAGAGACCTGGGCGAATTAGTCGTATTTGCTCCCGACGGCCCCCGTTCGGGCATGAGCAGTGCGATTACTTCTGAAAATCCAATCAAATATAATCTGGTGAAGAGAGAACACGGACTTACAATCTACGAATGTACAGGGACGCCGGTGGACTGTGTGAAACTGGCTATCAATGAAGTGCTTGAGCGTAAGCCAGACCTGCTCGTTTCGGGTATCAACCATGGTGGCAATATGGCGATAGCTGTTCTTTATTCCGGTACGATGGGAGCTGCTGCCGAAGGATGCGTATTCGGAGTTCCTTCGATGGGAGTTTCGTTACTCGACCATCATCCGGATGCCGACTTTACGGAATGTTGCCGTCTGGGACGTATGGTGGCACGCCGTGTACTGAAAGAAGGGTTACCTGCCGGAACTTACCTGAATCTAAATGTTCCGAAAGTGGATACAGTTAAAGGCATGAAGATTTGCCGTCAGGCTGCCGGAAAATGGGTGAAGGAATACAAACGCTCGGAAAATGGTGCCGGCAAACCGGTATTCTGGCTGACAGGTTCTTTCGAGAATGCCAAACCGATTCATCCGGACAACGATATGCTGGCACTCGACAGCGGATATGCTTCGCTGGTGCCCTGCAAACTGGATGTGACGGATTACGAATGGATGGAGAAATATAAAAACTGGGAAGGATGAAATATTTTCTGATCGCAGGCGAAGCTTCGGGCGACCTACATGCGTCGAACCTGATGGCGGCATTAAAAGAGAAAGACTCCGAAGCGGATTTCCGTTTCTTCGGGGGAGACCTGATGCAGGCTGTGGGCGGCACATTGGTGAAACATTACAGGGAAATGGCCTTTATGGGCTTTATCCCCGTACTGCTTAACCTGCGTACGATCCTGAATAACATGAAAACCTGCCAGGAAGATATTCGCCGATATCAGCCGGACGTAGTGATCCTGATCGATTACCCCGGATTCAATCTGAAGATAGCCAAATTCGTAAAGACCGTGCTGCACCTGCCTGTCTACTATTATATCTCGCCGAAGATATGGGCATGGAAGCAATACCGTATCAAAGACTTCCGCCGCTATGTGGACCGGATGTTCTGCATCCTGCCTTTCGAAACGGAGTTTTTCCGCAAACTTAATTATTCGGTCGACTATGTAGGCAATCCTTCCGTCGATTCGGTTGCCCAATACAAGAAAAAGCTGGTCTCCGGAGCCGATACTTTCATCGCGGACGAAGGACTGGCGGACAAACCGATTCTCGCCCTTCTTGCCGGAAGCCGCCGCCAGGAGATTAAAGACAATCTCCCGACGATGCTGGAGGTTGCCGCCGCTTATCCCGACTATCAGCCGGTCATAGCCGGAGCTCCCGGGTTGGAACCGGACTATTACAAACAATACATAAGCAACCATCCTGCCCGGATCGTTTTCGGCAAAACTTACGACCTGTTGCAACACAGCCGTGCCGCATTGGTCACATCCGGTACGGCAACCCTGGAGACCTCGCTCTTCCGCGTTCCCCAGGTAGTCTGCTATTACGTGGCTGCCGGTCGTTTGGCAAGTTTCATCTTCCGTAACTTCTTTCATACCAAATACATTTCGCTGATCAACCTGATTGCCGGACGCGAAATCGTACAGGAGCTTTTCGGCGCGCGTTTCTCCTATCAGCAGATACACGACGAACTGGGTAAAATACTACACGATACCGCCTATCGCCAACAGATGCTCGACGGGTACGACGAGATCATCTGCCTGCTCGGAAAACCGGGCGCTTCACAACGTACTGCCGAACTTATTTACCGGCCATTAGGACATTAACATCTTTTATCATCTTCTGTTGCAGCGTTTTTCGCATTTTCCACATCTACCCTAGTAGAATGGAAAATAGACAATTTTTAGTGATATGAATGTGATGAAGACGTTGAAAACTTTTAAACTGGTATTGGGAACTATTCTGCTCTCCACCTCCTTGTATTCTTGTTTGGATGATGACGATTATTCTCTTGACAAATACAATGTTGGAGTAGCGACAATAAAACCGTTGGGAGGTAATACATATTACCTGCAGTGGGATGACTCCACGACTTTCTGGCCGGCAGCCGGCGTAACTCCGTATTTTGGAGTAGATAAGGAAAGACGTGTTTTTATAAACTTTACGCTACTGGGTGATTCTGCCAGCGGCGGTATTAAAGGATACGATTACGCTATCCGTGTAAACAGAATCGACAGTGTATTGACTAAATCGATCGTTGGCGATCTGGGCGAGAAAAATGATGAATATTACGGCAATGATCCGTTATGGATGAAGTCCGTATGGATTGAGGATGGTTATATTAATTTCCAGTTCGAATCTTATTTCGACGGATCGACCAAACATTTTCTCAATCTGGTGAAGATGAACAATACGGATACATATGAACTGGAGTTCCGTCATAACGCATACAACAACTTGTCGGGCGGACAAGGTTGGGGCCTGGCCTCATTCAGACTGAATAGTCTGCCGCCTACAAACGGTGATACAGTGACGATGAAGGTGAAGTATAAATCGTATGAAGGTGATGATACGATTGAACTTAAATACAAATCAGGTACCCCTGCCGGTAAAGCGCCGATGTTGGGAGCCGAGAATTTTCAAGTGACAAATTAAACCTTCCCACATAACTTTTATTTTTATCATTTAGTTCAGGGAGAGAGGCATCGTGATGATGCCTTTCTTTTTTTGTCTAATTTTGTGACAGAGATGCAACGGTCGGACGTTTTCTCTCGTTTATATAAACAAATGAACGAAACAACAGTACAACTGATAAAGGGTTGCCGGGAAGGAAAACGGAGTGCGCAACTGGGCTTGTACAAACAATTCGCACAACGATTGTACATAGCTTGCCTGCGCATTGTCGGCAACAGCGGTGAAGCGGAAGAAGCCATGCAGGATTCGTTCCTGAAAGTCTTCACGCACATCGACCAATATAAAGAAGGGCAATGTTTCGAAGCCTGGATACACCGGATAGCAGTCCATACAGCCATCGATTATGTGCGCCGGCAAACACCGGAATGGGAGGAACTATCCGACAACTATGCCGATCCGGAGCCGGACGGACCGAACGAAGAGGAAATAGCCTACTCGGTAAAGCAGGTGAAAGAGGCAACCGGTAAATTACCCGCCGGTTACCGCGTAATCCTCTCGCTCTACCTCTTTGAGGGATATGATATGGAAGAGATTGCCTCTATCCTGAACATTCAGCCGCCAAGCGTACGCAGCCAATATCTGCGGGCAAAGCGCAAATTGTTAGACATTATAGCAGCAAATTGACATGGACAAATTAAAGAATTTCATAGACACCAATAGAGAAGCATTTGAAGATGACCTTCTGCCGGAAGGTCACTTCGAACGCTTCGAAAAGAAACTGCCGCCTGCCCACAGGAAACATTTCAAACTATATAGTTTGTCTGCTTTCGCTGCCGCAGCCGCCATTGCACTGATACTCCTGCTCCGCCTGCCGGGTGGAACACCTGCTCCTGTAAATCAAAAAGCAGCCATACAGCAGCAGTGCAGCCAGCAAAAGGAATTTGGCGAACTTCAGATGTATTACAAGATGCAGATCAACGACATCATGGCACAAATGGAATCGTTGTATAAAAAGGAGAAGGCTCCGGGAGCCGCCGGCCTGTTACAGGAAAGCAAAAGGATTCTGAAAGACAATTATATGTTTGAAGAAACAATCCTCCCGACACTGCCTTGCTCGAACGACGGCCTGTTCGCTATGAACCAGCATTACAGCGCGAGTGTCGAAAGCCTGAACATCATGCTGAAGCAGATGGAAATAGTTACAAACGATAATGATGACAAATAAAATATATATATCATGAATACAAAACAATTAAAAAGCCGTTCCTTATTACTTCTGGCAGTGTTACTCATCGCTAGTACCGCTATCAGTTGGGGCGCAAAACCGGAAAGTATTAAGAAGAAAGAAATCAGTAAATCTTTTGACGTCAGCCTGAGTGACCTATTAATGACGGACAATCGTTACGGCAACACGACCATCACGCACTGGAACAAGAATGAAGTAGCAATCCGTGTTGAGATAGAGGCAAAAGCCGAAAGTGCGGATGCTGCACAGGCTTGCATCGACCGTGTGAACATCGAACTAAAGAAAAGCGGGAATACGGTTTCCGCCATCACTTCGCTGAAACAGCAAAACTGGGGTAATAACAATTCCAATATCCGGTTTACGATCAATTATTTTATCAGCATGCCTTCAAAGCTGTCAATCAACCTGTCGCAGAAATACGGAAACATCAATCTGCCGGACAAGAATGAAGGCAAAAGCACGATACAGGTGAAGTACGGCAACCTGAATGCCGGCTGTTTCACCCAGCCTCTCAACCTGGAAGCTAAATACGGGAATGTGGATATTAATAATGTGACGAAAGCGAATCTGGACCTGGGATACTGCGGAAACGTCTCTGTCGGCGATGCAGAACAAATGAATGCCGACAATAAGTATTCGAATATGAATATTAAGAAATGCGGCCAGATCAATCTGGAAAACAAGTATGGTAATATAAAAATCGAAAGTCTTGACAAAGGCTATATGGAGATCAAATACAGCGAAGCGATGATCGGCTCGGTAAAAGAAGAATTGAACATAGATGAACTGGCTTACAGCACATTGACAATAAAAGAATTGTCTGCCAACTTCAAACAGGTGAATGTAGATGCACGCTATGGTAATCTGAATATCAGCGTTCCGGCAAAAGCATCTTTCAAAATCGCAGCCGAAAACATGAAATACGGCAGCCGTAATGTCAATGGTTTCAACATCACAAACTCTTCGACAGAGGATAAAGTGAACCATTATTATGAAATCAACAGCGGAAACAAGGGACGCATCAATTTCGACGGAAATAATTACAGCAATATTAATGTGAAGGCGTTAAAATAACCTACTTTTCCCTTGATGGAAAAGTAGGCAAAAGATCAAGGCTTAACCGGCTTCACTGCTTCGGTGAAAGACTCCGCTGAAAAATCCGAAACTCGCTTCGCTCAGACAACGGATTTTTTTAACCGCTTCGTCTTCCCCTACGCGGACGTTCACCCGCTTAGGCCTTTCCAAGGAAGCTGTGCTTCCTCTTAGGATGGCCGACACCGATACTTATAAAATAAAAACTTTCGGATTTAACAGGTAGTATCGGCAATCCCAGGAGAACGCAAAGCGTTCTATGAAAGGCCTCATTTGGTGAGCGTAAAGCGAAGTATCCGTAGAAAGCGCCCGGAGGCTGTGCTGTTTGAGCGAAGCGAGTTCACAGACGACAGCGAACGGAGGATACTGAGTAGCGAGGCAAATGCAGCCTTGAACTTTTGGTTACTTTTCTTTCAAGAGAAAAGTAACAGCCAATACTTTATCCAATGCCGAATAAAATATCAGCGAACCAGCGATAGCCGCAATTGTCATGATAAACGGCAGTTTATCCTTTATCCCTTCCAGCATATGATCAACGCTTCCTGCGGGCTGTTGGCCTAAAAGCATCAATACGCCGGCAAACACGACGAGATATGCAATAATGACGCCAACAATCATAAAAGGAGGCATTCCGGAACTCATCCTGGCCTTTTTCACTTCCGGTACTTTCAACGGCTCTTCCTGCATGATAAGATCCATGATCCGCAGGCTTAAATCCGGAGATGGCTTAACCATTCCTTCTTTCAGAAGTTTGCCGGTCAAGCGGTTTATATCTTTATCTGATGTACTCATAACACATTAGCTGTTTCATTCTTCATCATTAACTGTAATGTTTCGTAGAAATGCTTACGTCCCCGAAACAATTTTACTTTAATATTGGAAGGTGTCAGATCCGTGATCTGACCGATATCCGCAATGGAACACTCTTCCAGGTAAAAGAGATTAAGTACCAGGCTCTCGTCGGCCGGTAACTTTTTCAATACACGTGCAATTATTTCTTTCCGGTCTTCCCGCTCCAGGATAGCTGTTGCGCTATCTACTTCACTGGTTGTAAGATCGGTTGCAATAGCATCATCATAACTGTCGAATACGGATTGCTTCCGCTGGGCGGTAATGGCCGTATTATAGACAATTTTATAGAACCAGGTAGAAAACTTACTGCCAAACAGGAAAGACGGAAGCGCACGATACATCTTGACAAAAGCATCCTGCACGACTTCTTCTGCCTCCTCACGATTCTCCAGTATGCGGAAGGCAATCGTAAATGCCATCTGCTGGTACTTCGCGACGAGGCAAGAGAAACTTTTGGTGTCCCCTGCCAGAATGCTTTTTATCCATTTTTGTTCGTCCATCAATCCGGTTTATTGTTCTTTCTCTTTTTCCAACATCTTGAGAACAATAAAGAAATAGGCCAGATAAGCTATACCGCCACCTAAAACAGTAAAGATAACAACAGAAAAACCAGCCCAGTCATGCGGCATCGTATCATCCAGATATATACCACCAATAGCTCCCAAAGCCAACCCGATCATCAACAAACCGTTGCGCAGGGCATTGAATTTATTCGCCTTCCTTTCCGGCTCTTCCAATACAATACCTTTCTCGATCATAGCCATACGCTCTTCATGTTTTGTCCGGGTAGTTCTTACTACAAGTATCATAAGCAACACAACGGGCAAGCCTACCGCACAAACAATTGCAACCAGGGGAATCAACCAACCTTCCATAATTTCAATATTTAATTTGTTTCTAATTTGTTTCGTTTACAGATAAGACTAACGTTCCGGAAAGAAGGTTACAGGAATGACAAACTATTTTCAAAAAAAATACCCGAAAACCGGATGCACCTCCGATTTCGGGTATTTATCAATAAGTTATCCGTAAACTACGAAAAGATTAATCCAATATTTTAATCTTAATGTTACGATACCAAACGTCGTCACCATGATCCTGCAAACCGATAAAACCTTCTTTGTTAGGTCCGCCACAGTTCAACAGTAGTTCATAAGCCAACGGCCATTTGTCTTTGCTAAATTTACTCTTGTCCAGCATTTCTTTCCACTGCTGTGTCCACAAGTGATATTCAACAACCGGTTCGTCATTCTGATAGTGAACAACCGTACCTTTGTAACACATGATCTTAGACTTGTTCCATTCGCCGAACGGTTTAGAGTTCTGCGGTTTAGCCGGGATCATATCATACAGGGAAGCAGACATACGATTACCATCTTTACCCAATTTGGCATCCGGATGGTTTGCATTATCCAAGATTTGAAATTCAGGGGCAGAAATATAAGAAGGTTGTCCTTCCACTTCCTGGATCATAATAAATACACCGGAATTAGCGCCTTTAGCTACTTTCCATTCCCATTCCAACTCAAAATTTTTGAACTTATGAGCAAATACCAGGTCACCACCGTCCTTAGCACCAGCTTCACCGGCACCAGAACCTTTGATATGAATTGCGCCGTCATTCACCTCCCAAGCATTAGGAACATCTGTACGGTCATATCCTCTCCAGCCATTCAGTGTTTTACCATCAAACATAGTAATCCAACCATCGGCATCTTTCGGGAATTTAGACAGGTCGACTGTCGGTAAATCCAATAATTTGTATTCAGGCACAGCTGCTTCTGTTTCTGCTTCAGCTGTTGCATCGGCAGCAGCTTCATCTGTTTTCTTTCCACCGCCACAAGATGTAAAATAGCACATCATCAGCGCGGCACTGACAAATAATACTGACTTCTTCATTTTTATGTAGTTTAAAACTGTTATCTAGGCATATCAGGCAATTTCCAACCATCGCGATAGTTGTGCTTGATCAGTTCTGCTGCAAACTGTTTTGCATTAACAGGATCTGTCCAGTCCTTTGCAAACGAAGGATGACCATCTTTGATAGTGAAACCGTCTTTGATACAAGTCTTTATCATTTCGTTATCACCGATGTTCGTAAATTGCATGTTATTGCCATCCCATTTCAATGTTCTGTTCAGGCTCTGTAAGCGAACTGCTAATACCCCCATCACGATCATTTCGTTGAACGGACCGGCTTCCGAGAAATTCGATTTTGTTTGTACACGGCTGGATGCATTTTCTTTACAAGCACGTACCCAATCCATTTCATGTCCTTTTACACGACGACATACTTTAGGAGCATTTGGAACACGACCTGACAACAAGAACGGCTGCTGTCCGTAACAACCGCAAATCAATGTATCTTTCGTTCCATGGAAAATAGTCAGACCGCCACCAGGTCCCATCAATTCTTTTCCTTCCGGGAAACCTTCCGGACGATTCGGCATCATACCACCGTCATACCAATGAATTTCAACTTCCGGCATGGCCAGTTTCGGCATATTTTCACGAGCCGGGAAAATAAACTTCACATGCTGTGCATTAGGAGCGCAATCACGAAGCAACAAAGTAGAAGAAGCTTCAACGCTTGTCGGATAACCTAATTTCAATGCCTTAAACGGAGTGTGCATGATATGGCAAGCCATATCGCCTAAAGCACCTGTACCATAAGCCCACCATCCGCGCCAGTTCCAAGGATGATAAATTTTGTTGAAAGGTTTCAATTCGGCAGGACCGGTAAATAAATCCCAGTTTAATGTAGAAGGCACCTTATCTGCTTTATCCGGAGTATTCAAACCTTGCGGCCAAATAGGACGGTCTGTCGCACATTCAACTTTTGTGATATCACCGATTTCGCCATTCCAGATCCATTCGCAAACCAAATCCGTATCTTCAGAAGAAGAACCTTGGTTACCCATCTGAGTTGCAACATTTGTAGAAGCAGCCAGTTTAGTCAACAAACGAGATTCGTACACAGAGTGTGTCAACGGTTTCTGACAATAAACATGTTTGCCCAATGTCATCGCATCTCCCGTAATCATAGCATGTGTATGGTCGGCTGTAGCGATAATAACGGCATCGATAGATTTACCCATCTCATCGTACATCTTGCGATAGTCCCAATATTTTTTAGCATTCGGATGTTCGTCGAATACGCCTTTCGCATATTTCCAATCCACGTCGCAAAGAGCAACGATGTTTTCACTTCCTTTTACAGCATTAATATTGGCATGTCCCATACCGCCGATACCGACAGCAGCAATATTCAATTTATCTGTTGGAGCCACATACCCATGACTTTTTCCTAAAACGGAACCCGGAACAATGGTCAATGCAGCAGCAGCGGCTGCGCCTCTTTGAAGAAATGATCTTCTAGTGATGTTTGACATAGTAATAATTTTTATAGATTAGCACTTAATAATAATATTCTGATTCAATTGTCACATCTTAAAAACACAAACTGACGCAAATATAGCCAATGCGAAAATAACAACAAGCCGTCCTTCCCGCTTTCTTTTTCAAAATAGTTTTTTTTAACAGTGCTTATAGACAATGTCTATTTTTTCATAAATATTATCTATGGAGCTAGGTGTTTGAAAAGTCGTTCTTTCTTTTATATTTGTCTAGCACAAAACATATTCACCGGATTTCTGTTATATAAATGAAGAGCTGAACATGAAAAAGAAACCAATACTTGTTCGAATTTACCAATTTTACCTGGAAGGATTTCGTGAAATGAAGCTGGGTAAAACGCTATGGCTGATTATATTGGTCAAGCTCTTCATCATGTTTTTTATATTAAAACTGTTTTTCTTTCCTAATTACCTGGGACAGTTTGATAGCGATTCCGAGAAACAGGAACACGTATCGGGTGAATTGATCAATCGAGCAATTACTCCTTAATTAATATAATTATGATCGAAAGCATTGACACTTCTTTGATTGACTGGTCGAGGGCGCAGTTCGCTCTGACGGCCATGTATCACTGGCTTTTTGTACCCCTGACTTTAGGGCTTGGTGTGATCCAGGCAATACTGGAAACCATTTATTACAAAACAGGTGACGAATTCTGGAAAAAGACAGCCCAGTTCTGGATGAAGCTGTTTGGTATTAACTTCGCGATCGGTGTCGCCACCGGTCTGATTCTCGAATTTGAGTTCGGGACGAACTGGTCGAACTACAGCTGGTTCGTCGGTGATATTTTCGGAGCGCCGCTGGCCATCGAAGGTATCCTTGCTTTCTTTATGGAAGCGACATTTATCGCGGTTATGTTCTTCGGCTGGGACAAAGTAAGCAAACGTTTCCACCTGGCTTCTACCTGGCTGACAATTATCGGAGCCACCTTATCCGCCCTGTGGATCCTGATCGCCAATGCCTGGATGCAGCATCCGGCAGGTATGCAATTCAATCCGGACACGGTACGCAACGAAATGTTCGATTTCTGGGCAGTCGCTTTGTCGCCTGTCGCCATCAATAAATTCTTCCACACCGTATTATCCGGCTGGATCGTAGGTGCATTATTTGTAATAGGCATCAGTAGCTGGTATCTGTTGAAGAAACGGGAAACGCGTTTTGCCCTGGAAAGTATCAAGATCAGCGCCATTTTCGGACTGGTTGCTTCTTTACTGATCCTTTGGACCGGTGACGGTTCCGCCTATCAGGTTGCTCAGAAACAGCCGATGAAGCTGGCTGCCATGGAAGGCCTTTACGAAGGAGGAAACGGCGTCGGACTGGTGGGCATCGGGATGCTGAATCCGGAGAAGACCAGTTATAAAGATAATGTAGAGCCGTTCATCTTTAATATACAAATACCCAAAATGCTGTCTTTGCTGGCAGAACGCAAGATAGACGGATATGTTCCGGGTATCAATAATTTGATCGAAGGAGGATATGAGACTAAAGACGGCACGCCGGCTCTTTCCGCAGCCGAAAAGATTGCCAAAGGACAACAGGCTATCCAGGCACTCGCCAAATACCGCGAAGCCAAGAAAGAGAAAGACGAAGTGGCCGCCAAACAATACCGGGCGACACTCGACGAGAACTTCCCTTATTTCGGTTACGGTTATATCAAAGATCCGGGCGACCTGGTTCCTCATGTAGGAATGACGTTCTATTCCTTCCGTATCATGGTGATTCTGGGAGGTTACTTCATCCTGCTCTTTATCATTGCGATCATCTGGAGTAAAAAAGACAAGTTCAAAGACACCCGCTGGCTTCAGAAAGTATGCCTGTGGTCGATTCCGCTGGGATATATTGCCGGACAGGCCGGATGGATCGTTGCCGAGGTGGGACGCCAACCCTGGGCTATACAGGATATTCTTCCGACGAGCGCATCTATCTCCAAACTGGCTACATCGTCTGTACAGACCACTTTCTTCCTGTTCCTGATTCTGTTTACAATCTTACTGATTGCCGAAGTGGGAATTATGGTGAAGGCTATCAAGAAAGGACCGGCCGTATCTACTAACAATGAAAACTAAAAATATACACCATGGATAGTACATATATATTATTACAACATTACTGGTGGTTCCTCGTATCCCTGCTGGGAGCACTGTTAGTATTCCTGCTTTTTGTACAGGGAGGTCAGTCATTGCTCTTTTCGATCGGCAAGACGGAGCTGGAACAAAAGATGTTATTAAACTCAACCGGACGTAAATGGGAGTTTACCTTTACAACACTGGTTACTTTCGGTGGTGCGTTCTTTGCCTCTTTCCCCTTATTCTACTCGACCAGTTTCGGCGGTGCTTATTGGGTGTGGATGCTCATTCTGCTTTGCTTCGTGATACAGGCCGTATCCTACGAATACCAAGCTAAAAAAGGAAACTTACTGGGCAAAAAGACTTACCAGGTATTCCTGATCATCAACGGCGTGCTGGGCCCGATCCTGCTGGGAACTGCCGTAGGGACTTTCTTCAACGGAGCCGAATTTTCAGTGAATAAAGGACAGATGACAGATATTGCCATGCCGGTTATCTCGACCTGGAATAACTCTCTGCACGGGCTGGAAGCAGCATTTGTATTCTGGAACGTTTGTCTCGGGCTGGCCGTATTCTTCCTGGCACGTGTGCAGGCATTGCTCTATTTCATCAACAATATTGACAATAAGGATATAGTGGGCCGCTGCCGGAAACGCTTGATACCGGAAACAGCTTTGTTCCTGGTGTTCTTCCTGCTGTTCCTCGTACGTTTAATGCTGGTAGACGGTTTTGCCGTGAACCCGGAAACGCAGGAGGTGTTCATGCAGCCTTATAAATATTTCATCAACCTGATCGAGATGCCGGCTGTACTGGCGGTTCTGCTGGTGGGCGTAGTGCTTGTTTTGTTCGGTATTATTAAAACAATCCTGTCGCAAACGTGGCGGAAAGGAATCTGGTTTGCCGGGACAGGGACCGTCCTCACCGTACTGGCGTTATTGCTCTGTGCCGGTTGGAACAACACGGCTTATTATCCGTCGTTGACCGATCTGCAAAGTTCGCTGACTCTTCAGAATAGTTCATCAAGTCCGTTCACGCTGAAAGTGATGAGTTACGTATCCATTCTCGTTCCGTTCGTGCTGGCTTATATATTCTATGCATGGAGGGCACTCGATCTTCATAAGATCGACGCAGAAGAGATGGAACAGAAAGACGGGCACACTTACTAAAGAACACGGCGTCCGTACAGACGGTTCACGAACCGCCCTTTGCAAGAAACATACCCCATAAAACAAAGGAAACGGCGAAGCTCACGCTTGGCCGTTTCTACATTTAACCGTTTTAAACAAAAAGAAAAAGTTAGTTAAGGCTTAGAATAAAATATCTTAAGTCTTTTTTACTTACTATAGAATGCTTCCTTTAGGACAGCAAACAAATATATGTAATCCGAAGCATCTTCGGAACAATCCGACCGCATTTTTTGTTATTTTTCACAGAACACAGATGCTTTTGTATTATCTTTGCAAACAATTATCCAAGGGATTCCTTTATGGCAGATTTCAATTTAAACATTTTGGGATGCGGTTCGGCCTTACCTACAACACGGCATCTGGCAACCTCTCAGGTAGTAGATTTACGGGACAAATTATATATGATAGACTGTGGCGAAGGCACACAGGTGCAGATGCGCCATATGCGTATCAAATTCAGTCGGTTGAATCATATTTTCATATCCCACCTGCATGGTGACCATTGTTTTGGTCTGCCCGGCTTGATCTCCACACTCGGTATGCTGGGACGCACCGGCGAACTGGTGATACATGCACCCAAAGAAATTGAAAACTATATGCGCCCGGTATTGGATACATTCTGCAAAGGCATGCCTTACGAAGTCCGTTTCAATCCTGTAGATACACGTAGCCATTCACTGATTATGGAGGATCGCTCGCTTTCCGTCTACTCCATTCCCCTGAAACACCGTATCCCGACCTGCGGCTTTTTGTTTGCCGAGAAGCCAAAAGAAGCCCATATCATCCGCGAGATGACCGACTTCTATCAGGTCCCCGTCAGATGCATGAAGGATATCAAGCTGGGAGAGGATTATGTCACGCCGGAAGGAGAAGTGATTCCCAATTCACGACTGACGCGCCCGGCTGCTCCCCCCAAACGTTATGCGTATTGCTCGGATACGGCCTACAATCCTTCCGTCATCCCGATCATTGAAGGGGTAGACCTTCTTTATCATGAGGCGACCTTTGCCGAATGCGACAAGGCACGCGCCAAAGAAACATTCCATTCTACAGCACGGCAAGCGGCAGACATCGCCCTGAAAGCCGGTGTCAAACGCCTCATTATCGGTCATTATTCTGCCCGCTACGAGGACTTGACAGCATTGCATCGCGAAGCGGAAGAAGTATATCCCGGCACCATTCTCGGAACCGAAGGGATGGTTTTGCCTATATAATATCGTGGTTTTCTTAAATAATAACTGCCAAATATCCAGCATATTCAAAATTATTCATACATTTGTACGAATTTAGGGTTTCGAATATGAGAATATTATTTTCCATAATTCTGTTGATCAGCGCTTACGTTGGTTCCCCGTTTATTGCAAGTGCGCAGCAAACGGTTCAGGCAACGCATGTCGTAAAGCAGGCAGAACCCGATTCTATCGAAATCAGCGCCTACGACAACAAGGTGGTTGTGAAGAACGCTCCCATCGGAAGCAAGCTGGAAATATACAGCGTGGTAGGCATCCGTGTCAAGGAAATCGAGCTGAAACAACCGGATGGCGAATACACCGTTAACATCGCCAAAGGTTACTATATCGTCCGCATCGGCGAAACTGTCCGCAAAGTAGCCATCCGCTAAATAACTCTACAGTGTGAAAGGAAGGGATGACATTATATAATGTTATCTTCGAAGAGTATGGGTTCTGTAAAGCAGTTTTTATGCCCGTGGTAACCTGTTTTGCATCCCACTGCTTATACCCTTGCATCAGGCGGTGCAAACCTTTGCACCGCTTAATGCAAGGGTTTGCACTACCCAATGCAAATTCTTGCACTATAGAATGCAAGAACGTCCGGATAGTATGGAAAGATGTATCCGTCCGAAAAGAGACGACTTGTCAGTTGGTTGCCCTGTAATTAATACCCATCAAAAAGCATAATCAAGACTTAGCCCAAATACCTTATTGGTACGACTATATACATTCGTTCCGGGAAGCCCCGTGCCAGAGTAATTGTTCGATTTCTTTGTATAATCATGATAGTTTGTCCACATATACCCCACGTTCAAAGCCATCTTTTCGCTCAACATCACTTTAGCTCCGAAGCCCAGTGAGTAAGAGTCACAGGAGAAACTGGTATCGCTCTGATAGTTGTCCGACAAACCATAATCGGTAATCTGGGCACCACCGCTAATAGTCAATCTCTTGATAACATCCCACTCGATACCCAGCAAATACTCGTTGGTACCTCTTTCGAGCTCTTTCTGTTTTCCTCCGGCCATTCCCGCTTTCTTATCATCGAAGAAATGATACTCAACAGAAGCTTTTAACATGGGCAAAAACTGATAAGAAGCAGCCACAGAAAGCATGGAAGGAATATCGTTCGGTGTATTCACACCATGCTTGTAAGCACCCACCAGATCTTCCGCACTTTCAGGATAATCCAACTTCTTTGTATCGTTTTCGATGTTCAGGTTCGTCTTAAACTCATATTTGGCACCGAAATTGAATTTACCATATTTAACATCGACTCCAAGAACCGGCGTAAGTCCCCAACCAGTCTGGTCGCAATTCAAAGCCAGCGGCATCAACTCTGATCCACCTAAATTCTGTTTTAACTTCGCATTCAGATAACCGTCATAGTTCCCTGAAAAATAATTCATTCGACCACCGGCAAAGGCTGAAAGCCAGTCCGTGATTTTGTATCCCAAACCAAGTTGTAGAGAATAAATAAACTGTTTACCGTCCATCGCACTGTTAATAGTATACATTTCCGGAGTGACGATGGGACTTTGACCACCTGTCTTTATATAGTCTGTCAAACTTTCCTTGAATATACCGGCCATAGCAGCCGATTCGAACATAGGCAAACCGTCGTTAAACGAAGCCTTACCTCCTCCTCCCGTGATGGCAAAGAATCCGGAAATGGTCCAGTCGCCTTTTTTGTAAGCCGCGAAAACACTCGGAATCACAGGGGCAGCCGCTTTTCCTTTGTAATACTTTTTGTAGGGAGTCTCTGCCATTGTCGGCTTCTGATTGACCGGATCGAAACCATTATATGTACCAAAAGAGGCATCGATATTTCTAGTTTGGAAAGCACTCTGGATACTCACGCCTACGCGAAAACCATCTGTCGGCAAAAAAGAAAGGCCCGCAGGATTAGACAAAGCACCATCTATATCAATTGCAGCACCTCGCGAAAGTGATCTTAAAAAGGCTGCATGCTGATTAGTATTCGTCAAATATCCACCAGCGAAAGAAAGCAGAGGCATCATCATCAATGCCGCACCTAATAATACTTTTTTCTTCATGTTTTACTTTTCATTATTACAAAACGGCGGTAAAGATAAATACTTTTCTTTAATATTGCACACTTTTAATAGAAATGTGCGGCACAAATATGCCATTTATGTGCAATACTTCCAACTATCCCCCCTATTTTCAACTCTCAATTTTCAATTCTCAATTAAAAAAGTATCTTTGCAGCGAAAAGGAATGTCTCCTTTTCCGTGTGCTTGCTGAACCACGTATAAAACAAGAAAAATATGAAACATCAAGATGCCGCTCTGGTATGCTTCTCCGGTGGACAAGACTCCACCACCTGCCTGTTCTGGGCCAAGAAACATTTTAAACGCGTAGAAGCCGTATGTTTTACTTACGGCCAGAAACATTCCCTCGAAATTGATATTGCACGCAAGATTGCTGCCGATGCCAACGTGCCGTTCCAATTGCTGGACGTATCGCTAATCAGCCAACTGGCGCCTAACTCGTTGACGGACACTTCTATCGAAATGGATGAAGACAAACCGGCCGACAGTTATCCGAACACCTTCGTACCGGGAAGGAATATGGTTTTCCTGACATTCGCCGCCATCATGGCACGGAGCAAAGGTATTTTCCATCTCGTCACCGGCGTATCGGAGGCCGATTTCAGCGGATACCCCGATTGCCGCGACACCTTCGTCCGCTCGCTCAATGTGACGCTGAACCTGGCGATGGATGAACAGTTCGTCATCCATACTCCTCTGATGGACCGCGATAAAAGCGAAGTATGGCAACTCTCCGACGAACTGGGCGTATTCGACCTGGTCCGCACGCAGACACTGACCTGCTACAACGGCGTCCCAGCCGACGGTTGCGGCCATTGCCCGGCTTGCAAACTGCGCCGGGAAGGATTAGAGAAATATTTGAAAAGAAAAGGATAAAAGGCTTGATAGTAGAAAAAGTGAGACTCGATGCTAGAAATAATCGAGCTATCTGCTAATTATAAGATGAACCAATTAGTGACGGTGTCTTCAGGCTGTAGGCCTGTAACAAACTAACCCAGGGTTTTAACCCTGGGGCTTCTTGAATCCTTCTCTTTCTGATGCACCCTGTAGGGGTGCGACAAGATGGAAAGGATTGATATTTACCTTGTCCCGCCCCTACAGGGCGGAAAGACAGGAGCGGGTTTTCATAAACCCAGGGTTAGAACCCTGGGCTGGTTTGTTAAAGCCTTACAGGCTTACATTGACACCGTAGGTGCGGTTCGCGAACCGCACCTACCAACGACGCTACATTCATTCACTTTTGACAATAACTGAACACAATACAATTATATTATGGATACAAGAAAGAATGAAAACGAACTGCACCTTCTGGGCGGTTCTACCGAATATAAACAAGATTATGCCCCGGAGGTGCTGGAAGCATTTACCAACAAGCATCAAGGCAATGACTACTGGGTACGTTTCAACTGCCCCGAATTCACCAGCCTCTGCCCCATCACCGGACAGCCCGATTTTGCGACTATCCATATCGACTACATACCCGATGTGAAGATGGTGGAAAGCAAGAGCCTGAAATTATACCTCTTCAGCTTCCGCAGCCACGGAGCCTTCCATGAAGACTGTGTCAACATCATCATGAAAGACCTTATCAAGCTGATGGACCCGAAATATATCGAAGTGACGGGTATCTTTACCCCTCGCGGCGGCATCAGCATCTATCCGTACTGCAACTACGGCCGGCCGGGTACCAAATACGAGCAACTGGCCGAACAACGCCTCTTCAGCCATAACGCATAAAAGTATTTTCCGATAGCAGATGCTACAACGTGGCAAATAATTATGTAGATTTGCAATCACTTAATTGTAAACCTACATAATTATTTAGACCATGAGGAATAGAAATTTCACTATCAAGGCTACACTGGCTGTTATGGCCTGCACCGCCTGCGTAAATCTGAGCGCACAGCAAAAAGAGTATCCGCAACCGGAAAAGATGACTCCGGGCATGTCGGAGTACTGGACGCCTCAACCCAAGATTGTAACTCCGGGAGATATCAAAACAAATTCCGCTCCGTCGGATGCCATCGTCCTGTTTGACGGCAAAGACCTCTCCGCTTGGGAAAGCACCAACGGCCAACCGGCCCAATGGACCGTTCACGACGGCGTATTTACAGTCAATAAAAAGACCGGTGATATCCAGACCAAACAGAAATTCAACAACTACCAGCTACATATCGAATGGTGCGTTCCTGAGAATATCACCGGAACCAGCCAGGGACGGGGCAACAGCGGTATCTTCATGCAAGGCCTCTACGAAGTTCAGATACTCGACTGCTACAACAACGAAACATACGTGAACGGCCAGACCGGCAGTATCTACAAACAGACACCGCCATTGGCAAACGCCATGCGTAAACCGGGCGAATGGAATGTATACGACATCATCTACACCGCCCCGATTTTCAAAGAAGACGGAACCTATCGCGTTCCCCCCAGCATCACCGTTATCCAGAACGGCATCGTTTTGCAGAACAACACGACCATCCTCGGAACAACCGAATATATCGGCTTCCCGAAAGTCGTACCCCACGGAGCCGGCCCGATTATCCTGCAAAGCCACGGCGACCCGAGCGAACCGATCAGCTTCCGGAATATCTGGTTGAGAGAGTTATAAGAATCAATAAGTAAAGTGTTTATATACGATGAAAACAAATAACCTATTCGGTATATGGCTGCTGTTCCTTTGTGCGACCGTCCTTTCCGGCTGCAACAACTATTTATTAAACGGCAAAGACGGAGATGAGGAAGAAGACAACGAAGAAGTATGGTATAACAATATACCGGAGGGAAACTTCTTTTCAAGAGGAAACACTTTACGATTCTATTATATAGATGAAAAGGGAAACGACCTCATCAACCCGAGCGACCTGAAAACCTTCCCTGTCTCGTGGAGCGAAGAGCTGGACAATCCGCTCGAACGCACTTACGACAACATCCGCGATGTCGAAAGCAACACCATCCGCTACAACGGCAATCACAACTGGATACTTTATGATTCGGAAGAACAGCTCCATTACTGCACGGTGAGCGCTTACGGAGATGAAAGACAAAGTACTTATACGTTCCCTATCTATGTAAACGGCGATACCGATAAAATGGAAATCACCTATAAATACACAGACAAGGGCGTTATCGGAGGAAAATACTGGGGGAAAATCGTTTCCTGGAAATACAACGGCACACATATCTATTCGGATGATGATGAGTACGACAAGAAGATATTCATCCGGAAGGCGAACGGAAACACAACCGTTTCTTTCACCCGGTAAAAGGAGTTTTCAATCATAACATACTAAAGGCAGGTCGTTTGATCTGCCTTTTTTCATATACCTGTTTATCGGCAAAATCCCTCTATTGGTCGACGAACCTTCGCTCTATTTCTATTCTGATTGTATAGTTTTTTAATGTAAAGTAGTTTTGCTTCCGTAACAAGGTAAAAAGAATGTTTAGGTCGCAAAACGAAAGCATTATGAAACAAGTATCTCTAATAATCCTCTCTTGCCTGCTTCTCCTGCCCGCCGGGATGAAAGCAGAGGACGACATGCCGAAGCAATGGACGCTTCGTAATTGTATAGATTATGCACTGGAGCATAATATCACTATTCGTCGAAACCGCATCAACGTCGAAAGTACCCAGGAAGATGTAAAGACGGCAAAAGCGGATTTCCTCCCCTCCCTGAGCGGTAATATCAGCCAGCGTATTGTGAACCGTCCGAACAGTGCGAGCGGCACTATCATCAGCGGCGACAACATCACCACCAGCGAAAGCAAAACCTCGTACAACGGAAGCTACGGCATCGACGCAAGCTGGACCGTGTACAACGGTAGCAAACGGGTGAACACGCTCAAACAACAGCAACTGAACAGCCGCATAGCCGAACTCACCGTCGACGAGAGCGAAAACTCCATCGAGGAAAACATCACCCAGCTTTACGTGCAGATACTTTATTCCGCCGAAGCCGTGAAGGTGAATGAATCGACACTGGAAGTAAGCCAGAAAGAGTTCGAACGCGGACAGGAACTGTTCAACGCCGGAAGCATCGCCTCCAGCGACCTCGCCCAACTGGAAGCACAGGTCAGCAACGACAACTACCAGCTGGTCACTTCGCAAACGACCCTGCAAAACTACAAGCTGCAACTCAAGCAACTTCTGGAACTCGACGGCGACTTCGAAATGGATCTTTTCCTGCCGCCACTCGACGACAGCAGCGTGCTGATACCGCTCCCTACCAAGGATGACGTCTATCAGACCGCCCTCAACCTGCGCCCCGAGATCGAATCGGGAAAGCTGAATATAGAAGCCGCCGACATGAATATCAAGATTACCCGTGCCGGATACATTCCGAGCCTGAGCCTCAGCGCCGGTATCGGTACGACCAATGCCAACGCCAACGACTTCAGCTTCAGCGAACAGGTGAAACAGAACTGGAACAACTCGATAGGGCTGACCCTGAGCATCCCCATCTTCGACAAGCGGCAGACCAAAAGTGCTGTCAATAAAGCCAAACTGCAACGTCAGACCAGCGAACTGGACCTGATGGACAACCAGAAAACGCTTTACAAAACCATCGAAAGCCTCTGGCTCAGTGCCAACAGCGCACAGCAGCAATACGTAGCCGCCACCCAGAAACTGAAAAGCACACAGGCCAGCTACGCCCTTGTCAGCGAACAGTTCAACCTGGGCATGAAGAACACCGTGGAACTGCTCACGGAAAAGAACAACCTGCTGAGCGCACAACAGGAAACGCTCCAGGCCAAATACACAGCAATCCTGAATGCAGGTCTGCTGCGATTCTACCAGGGAGAAGAAATCGACCTGCTCTAAATTTCCAGTAAAGAAAAAATAAAACAGATAAAGATATGAACAAGAAACTTATTATCGGTATAGCAGGCGTGCTGGTCGTAGCCGGAGGAATCTGGTTCTTCACAGGTAAAACGTCGAAAGGCGGCATCCGGCTCGAGACAGCCAAAGTAGGCCGCAGCTCCATCTCAAACACAGTAACGGCAACCGGAACAGTCGAACCGGTGACCGAAGTCGAAGTCGGTACACAAGTATCCGGCATCATCGACAAGTTATATGCCGACTACAACGACGTAGTGAAAGCCGGCCAGCTAATCGCAGAAATGGATAAGGTCAACCTGAAAGCCGAACTCGCTTCCGCCCAGGCCCAGCTGGCTAGCAGCAAGACCGAATACGAATACCAGCAAAAGAACTATGCCCGTAGCAAAGTCCTTTTCGACAAGAAGCTAATCAGCGACGCCGATTACGAAACGGCCACCTACAACTACGAAAAGGCCAAAGCTGCTTACGAACAGAACCAGGCCTCGATGGTGAAGGTAAACCGCAACCTGGAATACGCGACCATCACCAGCCCGATAGACGGTGTCGTTATCAACCGCGCCGTTGAAGAAGGACAGACCGTTGCCGCCGGCTTCGAAACCCCGACCCTGTTCACCATCGCCGCCGACCTGACGAAGATGCAGGTAATCGCCGATGTCGATGAAGCCGATATAGGCAACGTAGAAAACGGACAGCGCGTCAGCTTCACCGTCGACGCTTATCCGAACGACGTGTTCGAAGGCCAGGTAATGCAAATCCGCCTGGGAGACAGCGAAAGCAGCAGTAGTAGCACCTCATCCACTTCGACGGTCGTCACATACGAGGTGGTCATTTCGGCCGACAACCCCGACCTGAAGCTGAAACCGCGTCTGACAGCCAACGTCACCATCTATACGCTTGAACGCGAAAACGTGTTGACAGTGCCGACCAAATCATTGCGTTTCGTCCCTGAAGAAGAGTTATTGCTGGGCACCGGCTACACCGCCGAAAACAGTGCACAGGAAGCTCCCGCCGGCAAACGCATCATCTGGGTAAAACAAGGACAACAGCTGACTCCGAAAGCCATCACCGTCGGTTCTACCAGCGGCAATATGATTGAAGTGACCGAAGGGCTGACCGAAGGCGAAGAAATAGCCGTAGACCTGGCTTCCGACGCTCCCGTCCCAATGGCTGAAACTGCCGAAAAGAGCCCGTTCATGCCGGGACCTCCGGGAGGGAATAAGAAGAAGTGATATTGTAAACTGTAACACACCCCTGCCCCTCCCAAGAGGGGAAAGGAAACTCCCGACACTACCTGTTTTCTAACAACAAGTAGTAACTCTTCCCCTCTTGAGAGGGAGCAGGGGGTGTGTCAGAATTAAACAACAGAACGAACAATGAAAGAGATTATTAAATTAGATAATATCAAGCGTGACTTCCATGTCGGCGACGAAATCGTCCACGCCCTGCGGGGTGTCAGTTTCACGATACATGAAGGCGAATTCGTGACCATCATGGGGACCTCCGGCTCGGGAAAAAGTACGCTGCTGAACACGTTGGGATGCCTCGACACACCGACCAGCGGCGAATACTATCTCGACGGCGTCTCAGTCCGCACCATGGGGAAAAACGCCCGTGCCACGCTGCGCAACCGCAAAATCGGATTCGTATTTCAGAGCTACAACCTGCTGCCCAAAACGACAGCCGTTGAAAACGTGGAACTCCCCCTGATGTACAATCCCTCTTTCAGCGCCGCCGCCCGCCACGAGAAAGCCGTAGAGGCATTGATGGCCGTAGGGCTGGGCGACCGCCTGATGCACAAGAGTAACCAGATGTCCGGCGGACAGATGCAGCGCGTCGCCATCGCCCGTGCCCTGGTGAACGACCCGGCAGTTATCCTCGCCGACGAAGCGACGGGAAACTTGGACACACGTACCTCGTTCGAGATACTGGTACTTTTCCAGAAGCTCCATGCCGAAGGACGTACCATCATCTTCGTAACACACAATCCGGAGATTGCCCAATACAGCAGCCGTAACATCACCCTGCGCGACGGGCATGTCACTGCAGATACAGTGAACAACAACATACAAAATGCGGCAGAGGCATTAGCCAAATTGCCGAAAAATGACGATTGATTATGAACGGAACAAACCTCATAAAAATAGCCCTCCGTGCCCTTGCCAACAACAAGTTGCGCGGATTCCTGACGATGCTCGGCATCATCATCGGCGTAGCCTCCGTAATTACGATGCTGGCCATCGGACAAGGTTCCAAACGGAGCATACAGGCCCAGATCAGCGAGATGGGTTCCAATATGATTATGATACATCCCGGCGCAGACGTCCGTGGCGGTGTCCGCCAGGATGCCTCCGCCATGGAGACGCTGAAGCTGGAAGACTACCAGAATATCGTCGACGAGACCCGCTACATCTCTGCCGTTTCACCGTCGGTCAACAGCAGCGGACAAGCCATCTACGGCGCCAACAACGCCCCGACCACCGTCTATGGTATCAGCCCGGACTATCTGGAAATCCGCCGTTACAAGGTGGGCGACGGTGACATGTTCACCGAACAGGACATCCAGACTGCCGCCAAAGTCTGCGTAGTCGGCAAGACGGTCGTCGACAACCTTTTCACGGGTGGTGAAAATCCCGTGGGAAAAGTCATTCGTTTTCAAAAACTACCTTTCCGCATCGTTGGTGTGCTGGAGAGCAAAGGATACAACAGCATGGGAATGGACCAGGACGACCTAATCTTAGCTCCATACACAACTATTCAGAAAAAGGTCCTGGCCATCACCCATCTGCAAGGCATCACCTGTTCGGCCCTCAAAGAGGAATATACCGACCAGGCCATTGACGAGATAACTGAAATACTGCGCCGCAACCATAAGTTGAAGGAAAGTGACGATGATAATTTTACCATCCGTAGTCAACAGGAGTTGAGCACGATGTTGACAAGCACTACGGACATGATGACCGTGCTGTTGGCGGCTGTGGCCGGTATTTCGCTACTCGTTGGAGGCATCGGGATTATGAATATCATGTACGTCAGCGTCACGGAGCGTACCCGCGAAATCGGTCTGCGTATGAGTATCGGCGCCAAGGGCATCGACATCCTGGCACAGTTCCTGATTGAATCCATCCTGATCAGTGTGACCGGCGGATTAATCGGCGTGGTGCTCGGTGTAGGCGCGGCCCTGGTGGTGAACGCGGTGGCACACTTCCCGATTTACATACAACCGTGGAGCGTAGTGCTTTCGTTCGCCGTCTGTACCGTTACCGGTGTCTTCTTCGGATGGTATCCAGCCAAGAAAGCGGCCCAACTCGACCCGATCGAAGCGATTCGTTACGAATAAAAAAACGGATGAGCATCCAGTTTTGCAGCAACCAATAATTAATTATCTTTGTAGCAGATGGAAACAGAAAAGACAACACAGACACACATCTCTCCTCCTTTCCGGGGAATGGGCGGCATTATCCATATTGCCGCCTGGGGAATCCTGTTCGGACTGCCTTTTTTCTTTACAGGCAGGGAGTCGCAAGAAATGACTGTCATGAATTATTTGCGTTCCGTCATTGTCCCACTTTCATTTATGATGGTTTTCTATGTGAATTATTTCCTGCTGATAAACCGTTTCCTGTTTTCCCGTCACGGATGGAAATTCTTTTTCAGCAACCTGCTTCTGATAGTCGGTGCAATGTTATTGGTACATCTGCTAATGCAATTGTTGCCTCCCCCCGAGATACACCGTCCCCATCGCCTGGAAAGGGAGTTGCAGGATATTATCGGCTTCTTCCTGGTCAACGCCATGCTTTATGCGTTGGTGGCCGGCCTGAGTGTCGCCATCAAGATGACCAGCGGCTGGTACCAGATAGAATCCATGCGGCGCGAACTGGAGAAGAGCCGTGCCGAAGCCGAATTGCAGAACCTGAAAAGCCAGTTGAACCCGCATTTTCTGTTCAATACGCTCAACAACATTTACAGCCTGATTGCTTTCAGCCCCGAACGGGCACAGGAAGCCGTCCACGACCTGAGCCGCCTGCTGCGTTACGTACTCTACGACAGCAGCCAGCCGCAGGTGTTACTGGAAAAAGAGTTGGATTTCATCCGCAATTATGTGGAACTGATGCGTATCCGCCTGCCGGAACATGTGGAACTGAAAACGGAAATAGCTGCCACCAAACCCGATGCGCTGATTGCTCCCCTGCTGTTTATCTCGCTTATCGAGAATGCCTTCAAACACGGAGTCAGCAACAGCAAGCCATCGTTCATCGACCTGGATATCCACCAGAAAGGCGACATGGTTGTCTGCTACCTGAAAAACAGCTATTTCCCGAAAGATGCGGAACAGGACAAGAGCGGCTCGGGAATCGGAATCAAGAACCTGCGGAAACGTCTGGAACTAATCTATCCGAACCGACATATCTTCTCATACGGTGTAGATGGTGACAACTACTACAGCATGTTGGAGCTGCAAATAAGCGGCGAAGAACCGAAAAGTAAAAAATGAAATTAGGCTATGATTCTGAAATGTGCAATCATCGACGACGAACCACTGGCTATCAGCCTGCTGGAAAGTTATGTAAACAAGACGCCTTTCCTGGAACTGGCGGGAAAATACAATAGTGCCGTCAACGCGCTTCCCGCCCTCAGCAAAGAGCCGGTCGACCTGCTTTTCCTCGATATCCAGATGCCGGAGCTCAACGGGATGGAGTTTTCCCGCATCCTGAAGACCGATACGCGCATCATCTTTACGACCGCTTTCAGCCAGTATGCGCTCGACAGCTATAAGGTCAACGCACTCGATTATCTGCTGAAACCGATTAGCTATGCCGACTTCCTGAAATCGGCCAATAAGGCACTGCAATGGTACGAACTGCTGCGCGAATCCTCAGCACAAAGTACGAGTGGTTCGCGAACCGCCCCTTCCCAGGCAGTTTCCCCTTCCGTCGAAAGCATTTTCATCAAGACGGAATATAAACTGGTACAGGTCGAACTCCGTAAAATACTCTATATCGAAGGTCTGAAAGATTATGTCAAGATATTCGTTGAAGGCGAAGCCCATCCCATCCTTTCGCTGATGAGTATGAAAAGCCTGGAAGACATGCTGCCGGCGAACCGCTTCATCCGCGTGCACCGCTCCTTTATCGTCCAGCCGGAAAAGATCAAAGTAATCGAACGCAACCGGATTGTGTTCGGCAAAGAATACATCCTCATCTCCGACAACTACAAGCAGAAGTTCATGGAGTTTCTGGCACAGAGGGCACTGCTGCCTTAGAAAAGTTGCAGTAGCAACTTTTCCAACCCTTTCGTCATCTCGCTCATGCTACAGGCATAGTTATTGGAGAAAACGGCAACGGCATACCGCTTGCCGTCTTTTGTTATATAGCCGGCATAACTTCGCACACCGGTGATTCCGCCACTTTTCAGACGAGCCTTCCCCTGCAAACCGGAACCTTTCAGGAAATTCCGCACCGAACCTTCGATACCGGCTTGCGGCAAGGATTCGATAAAGGCTTCGGCATAATCGGACTTCGTCGCCATATAAACCAGCAAATCGGCTATAAACTCCGCAGAAACCTTATCCGCAGGAGCCAGTCCGCTACCATCGTGCATCCGCAAAGGGAAAACATCCAGCCCCTTCCTGTCCCAATGGGCGGCGACCACTCGGACACCCCGGCCGAAAGAAGAAATAACCTCGTTCTTCCGCGGAATATATTGCAGACCGACCGTCTTGACCAACGCGTCGGCAAACAAATTATGGCTCACATGATTCGTCACACCCGCAATCTCCTTCAACGTAGGAGAATAGGTGGTGACAATCGTTTTCCTCTCCACCGTCTTCCATCGCCCCGCTTCCGATTCAATCCGATAACAGGTCGGCTCCTTCCCCACGGCAATGCCTTCGCGTTCCAGGCATACGGTCAGATACTCCGCCAGGAACAATGCCGGATCAGGAATATCCCCCTTCAACACATAACGTTCGCGATTGGCAGGAACGACACCGTACAAATAGCGTTCGCCGGCAAGCGGAGCACCGATAATATAGGCACTGTCCGACGAAACAGGCGCCGCTTTCAGGTAATTGGTGAAACGGACACCCGGCAGTTCCGGTTCAGTGCCGGTCACCACCGGACGGCTGCCCGCAGCCCCCGACTTCAAATACAACTTATACATATTATCGAACACGGAAACCCCGTAGCTGCCTGGCGCATAATAATTACCCATATCTTCCCGCAGCCATTTGATGGAAGCACCTTCCGTATCAAAGATTCGCTCGTCCGACACCACCGCCCCGGCAATCTTCCGGATACCGGCCTTCTTCAAAGCGGCAATCCATTCCGGTACGAATTTGTTTTTCGCAGGCGTATACGCATTCCTGTCCGGAACGAAATGAGCCGAACCCAGCGACGGGTCGCCACTGCCTTTGATATACAGGTTGCCGTTCAGCACACCCTCTTTTATGGAACCGTCATACTCCAGCGAAGTCGGAAAACGGTAATCGTCCCCCAAAATCTCCAAAGCCGTAGCCGTAGCGACGGTTTTCAACACGGAAGCAGGCGAAACCTCCCGGTCCCCATCATAATTATAGACGGTTTTCCCATCCTGAAGGTCCTTCACCACGATGGAGAAAGTAGCCCCTTTCATATAAGGAGCATTCAGTAACTGTTTGACAGGCTGCGGAGTTTGTGCCTGTGGCTGTAAAAAACAGCCGAGCAACAGGGCGGCACATAATATTTTCTTTATCATCTTATTATACTATTCTACTTTATTCTATCTTTGTTCAGCAAAGATAAAAATTATAATATGAACTCATTGTTTGAAAGACCTTTTACGTTCGACCGGGTGACACGTATCGTATTCAGCATCGTCATCATCGGCGTATTGCTTTACCTGATTACCGTATTGCGTAATGCCTTGCTCCCCTTCCTGATTGCCTGGCTGCTCGCCTATATGATGCAACCCTTCGTCAAGTTCTTCCAGTATAAGCTGAAGCTGAAAAGCCGCATCCTGGCCATCGTCGCAGTCATCATCTCCGCATCGCTGATTATCGGGATTGCCGCCGCACTGGTCGTTCCGTCTGTCGCCCAGGAAGCCGAGCGGACCCTGAACCTGATGCGCACACATAATCCGGGAGAAGGCCATGTTCCGCTTATACCAGCTTCATGGATTGAATATCTTGAAAACAATGTAGACATAAACCAGCTGATGGAACTCCTCAGCCGGGAGAACATACAGAATGCAATCAAGCAGCTCGCCCCGAAGGTCTGGAACATCCTGTCGAACACATTCTCCATCCTTTTCAGTATAACGATTATATTCGTGATTCTGTTGTATTTCATTTTCATCCTGCTCGACTACGAAAAGATAGCCAACGGCTGGATAAACCTGATTCCGGCACGCATCCGTCCTTTCGCCAAAGGGCTGGCCGACGATGTAGAGCAGAGCATGAACCGTTATTTCCGCGGACAGTCATTGATTGCGCTATGTGTCGGAGTTTTACTTTCGATAGGTTTCAAAATCGTCGGTTTCCCGCTGGCCGTGACGCTCGGGTTATTTATCGGTGTGCTGAACCTGATTCCGTACCTGCAAGCGATCGGTCTTATCCCGATGGTCATCCTCAGCCTGCTAAAGTCGGCGGAGACCGGACAGAATTTCTGGATTATCTTCGGTTCGGGATTATTAATACTCGGAATCGTACAATGTATCCAGGATTTATACCTTACGCCGCGCATCATGGGAAAAGCAATGGGACTGAATCCGGCCATCATCCTTCTTTCGCTCTCCATCTGGGGAACTTTGTTAGGTTTTATCGGCTTAATCATCGCATTACCGCTCACGACGCTCTGTCTGTCTTATTATAAACGTTTTATCTTGCTGGAAGAGGACATTATCGCTCCTCCCCCTGCTGATATTCAACCGGAGAAAAAGAAAGAAAAGTAACTTTTTTCAAAAAAACTTCCTCCAACTATTGCAAATTCAAAAATAAACCCTACCTTTGCACCCGCAATACAGAAGTAAAGCACACCGCAATACAGAGTATGCACAGGATGATTCGCTAGCTCAGCAGGTAGAGCACATCCCTTTTAAGGATGGGGTCCTGGGTTCGAACCCCAGGCGGATCACCAGGAAACAAAAGAAAATCAAGCAAATCCCTGATAATATCTGATTATCAGGGATTTCTTTTTTTCTCCCAAATAGTAAAAGGGGTACTTTAAAGCATATTCTCGGTGGATAAATCGTGGGACTAAAATCAAACTCTGAAAAGCCCCACAAATTTGCATTTTTATCACAGATTCATAGCATTTTGCATAGTCATACTTTGGAAGAGAATACACAATGAACTGTCACAGAATCGGCAAATACTTATATCCAAGATAGATAAGTTATTTAGATATCTATAAATTGTGTATTCCCAACTGTTTCAATATATCAGATGTCAATTTTGACAACGGTCTTTTTGATAATCCGTCTTCACCTATATAATAACCCCATAGTATTCTATGGATAGTATCAGCATCAAGCCCCATTTCACTATATACTTGAATTATTTCTTTTAAATATCCAGCTTCATTTGCTCTTGCCCTGCAAACTATTTCATAAGCCACATCCTTATGGTGACGATATAATTCATCTAATGCAAATGCTTCAATATTTGTTTGACATCGATCATCTGCATTAAACACAACATTCCAGTTCCGCTTACCAAGCATACAATTTAATAATGAATCAATTTCAATTTGCCCATTATTATCAAATCCTTCTGCATAAGGATTGATTTTAATAGACTTTTCACCTTTTGCCTTATTACAATCTGGACAACATGGTATCAGATTATAGAATGAAAGAGCTAAATATGGATAAGAAACTTTGCTATAAAAATGGTCGAATTGGGCACTGACTTTTCTGTTGCTGTCAATTGTAAAAATATAATGTCTATTACAATAAGGGCAGACGTCCAAATTTAATTCTTGTAAGACAGTCGGTAAATATTGATATCGAATCTTTTCATATTGCCCTATCATATAGGTGTAAAAAGTTTTCCATTCTTTTGATGTTAAATTTATGTTTGGGAATCTGCTCTCAAATTCAAATATAAGATCTTTAAAATTATATGGCGAGCAAGAAACATACTTTTCAAGATTACCTTCTTCTTCAAATAAATATTTAATGAATATGTTATTTTTTATCTTGCGTACCATGGTCAGGACATATTCTACATACGCCCGACAAATATTGTCGATATTTTCGTGAGATATTCGAATCATATGTTTTCCTTTTCAGAATCTTCAATTTTTTTCAATTCCTCAATTAAGTATTGCTTCCTAAGGTTTGGAGCAAGATTCTGACGCTTAGAATCATATACTTTCAGCAATAATCCTCTTATTATTGGTTCTCCAATTCTATATATTTCTTTAAGTATTTCAGGGGATATCTCAGCATTATTAAGACGATTATAGATTTCCTGTATTTTGCATTTAGCAAAATCACCAATAGGAACACCTTCCAGAAAAAAGCTATCGTTGTAGAGGGTATGAATATTTGCAGCGAATGTTTCTTTATGCCTTATTGAAGTACATACACGGCTATACCCATCTCTTTTTTCAATGAAAAGTATATTGCTTCTAGGAATGTCTGATATTAAGATCGGAGAGTGTGATGTGATAATTATCTGAAACATTACTTTTGGAAAGAACTTAGCAAAAGATGACAAAAGTATATTCAAAAATTTTTGTTGCCATTCTGGATGTAATTGCAAATCCGGCTCATCCAGTAATAATATAATAGTTTTGCCATCAAAGTAATGAGAGTTTACAATCCGCCGTTCATGAACATGATGGATTTCTCCTTGTTTTTCAAAAATAGAACCAAGTATGCGTGCTAATAACGTATAAAGAATACGTTCTCCTGAAGAAACACCATATTTTATAGTTACCCAAGTATTGGATGCATTCTTATCAAATGATCTATTTGATGCATATGGCAATACTTTTGGAATTGCATAGTAATAGTTATATAAAGCATTCACGAATCCATAGTCTATGAAGTCAATATATACTCCAAAAGTTAAAGGAGCATCTCCTCTCATTGACGCACGTCGTAAAGGATGTTTGTAACGAATAGCTTTTCTGTGAAATAAATCTAATAATAAATCATAGATATTGTAGTCATATTCAGGACGTGTGTTCAAAACTGAAATAACTTCTTCAAATGATGTTGTATTATTCCATGCGTCTGGTATTGATGCTAATGCAAATATTCTCTGTATGATTTTAAGTTTTATTTGGTCTTGAAAGCTATCCGTCAATCCTTTCGAAAGTTCCTTGTATGTAGGATGATCTAAATTTGAATGATTGTATGCATGAAATGTTAGCTCAATATAAGTTGGCAGTTTAAATGATGATATTATATTTTGAGAGCCATCACGAGTATATATCAAAAACAATAACAATCGAAAAACATCACCCGTTTGCATCACATCAATATCTGAAATATGGGCAAAATCTGGTGTATTGCCTATTTCGTATATATGTTTTCTTAATAAAAAAGCATTTGAAATATCTTTAAATTTTGAGTAATAAGAATTTTTATTCGATAGAGCCCTATCTATCGACGTTGAATAAAATATTACTTCCGTATTGTTGATTCGTTCTTCGAATTCCCCATTAAGAGGACTTCCCCATCGGTTAAATCGTTTAACTTCAAATAAAAATTTTATCTCCGAATATAATGTGGGGACATTGCTATAAAGCTGTCCTTCATACAAGCATATAATCCATCCTCCGCCTTGTCCACATAAAGATTTTATAATACATTCCAATAAATTGGTTTTCCCAGATGCATTTTTACCTATAATTGCGGTAATATTTAGGATATTATCGCCAAACCATTTATTAGGTACATTATTCTTGTGCCACTCCATATGAAAGGTTTTAGTAGTGGCATTATATGTGAACTTATAATTTGGCGAAAAATTATATTCACATCCTTTTATGCTTTTATTGTCATTATGAACATATAAATACAACAGTTCCATACTCTAAGTTATCATGTATTATGCTCCAAGAGTAGAAATAGGCACAACCAACACGTTATCTTTTCTTCTATATGCGAATGTTCCAGTGGCCGTAAGTACCATGAGAAAAGAAGGATGCTTCATACGATTAACATCTATTTTAGACGCTAGTCGCAACAAACTATTTGCGCCATCTTCTATGAGTTTCTCTCCTCCTAATTTTATTTCAATCAATGCATAATCTCCATTTGGTAAATGAACAACAGCATCACATTCCAGTCCATTCTTGTCCCGGTAATGATATACATCACCCGCCAATGATTGGGCATAAACCCTTAAATCACGAACACATAATGTTTCAAATAATAAACCGAATGCTTTGAGATCGTTCATTAAATCTCCAGGACCTATTCCCATTGCGGCTGTTGCTATTGATGGATCAACAAAATATCTGGTATCCGCAGTACGTATAGCTGTTTTAGATTTCAAATTTGGATTCCATGCAGGCATATCCTCTACTACAAACATTGAACGTAATGCATCAAGATAGTTCCTAACCGTTTTATCTTCCACAACATTGGGATCGCCACCGTTCATGTCTTCAACAATTTGCCTGATGGATGTTTGTGTACCTTGAAATCTTGCATATGAACGCATAAGTCGTTTTGCTCTTTCAACACTTCGATCCACCCCATCCACTTGACGAATGTCCACATTCACTACGGCATCATAATAATCTTTAGCAGGGTTCAATGCGACATCTTCAGGTAATTCTGAAACTACCGGCCAACCACCACGGCAAATTAAAAACGCGATTCTTTGTAAATCAGATTTTGCCTCACATCCAATAGACATTCTGGGATTACTGAATAATTTTGACAAACTAATATCCCCAGTAGAATCTCCAGATTCAAATAATGCCATCGGACGCATCCGTAACCAAGCAAAACGCCCGGTTCCTGAATGACTTATTTTTTCTCTATTTGCAGGTTTGGCTGAACCTGTCAATATAAACTGACCCATTCCATTTCTATGATCCACTGTATAACGTATAGCATCCCATATTATAGGTGCAAGTTGCCATTCATCAATCAAACGAGGTGTTTCTCCATTAAGTATTATATCAGGATTATCCTCTGCAAATATCATGTATTGTGAACGCCTGCGAGGGTCATCCATAAAAACAGCACTATTGCTATGGTGCTCCGCAGTTGTGGACTTACCACACCATTTTGCGCCCTCCAAAACAATTGCACCTATACTTTTTAATCGTGTGGAGAGTTCTATATCTATAATACGTGGACGATATTTATTAGCCATAAATAGTTGAATTTATGATGCAAAGATAACTCAATTTGCCAGGATTACCAAATATGGCGATCTGAAATTGCTCAAATCGGCGCATTTCAACTACCCAATTTGGCGGTTTTACACTACCCAATTTGGCCACATTGGATAACCAAAATCACCCCGCTTTCAACACCTCCCGACCCGCCTCTATCGCTTTATCAAAAAATCTTTTCAACAAAATCCCCATCGCCTGCTGCTTAACCATCGCCAGCCGCATCTCTTCGTCTATCACCATATTCCCGGCAGGCCGGTAACCGGCCGCTTGCCGCATGGCAGTCCGTTTCGCCTCCGGACTGTCGCGGATAATTCCCCGTGTTTGCAGGGAGAGATACACCCGCGCCGGATAAAGCCGCTCGATCGGACAACCCGCCCGGTATTGCTCAAACACCCGGCGCAAGAATGCCCGTTCGCGCTCCTCCTTGTAAGCCTCGGAGACGGGCGGAAGGGCGGACAGCGATTTCGCTTGCTCGCGCTCCACAACAGCCCGGTATCGCAAATCGCTGGTTTGATAACATTTCAGCCAGCGCGTAATCGTGCGCAGGTTCAAACCCATGAAATCCCCGTATTCACCTTTGGCCCCCAATTCAAAACAAAGGGCGACCTCCTGCAAGGTCAGGCTCGGATATGACTCCTGAAGGTCGGCTGCCAGTTTAGCAATCAAAATACCCAGATCACGGTCGTTAGGAGGCGAAAAACCCAGCAAGACATAGGTCTGGAATAATATTTGATTTACCGCCGGAAGAATTTCCTCCGGCCGGTACGTCATCAGGCGGCGGTCGGCAATGGCATGTTGCAGTCTGATTTCCAAACTCATACAGCTTGCGAATTATAGATTTTCATGGCTATTTCCGTCGCACGTTTCCCTGTTTCCATCAATTCCTCTACTTTCGAAGAACGTTCCGGCCGGCCGGATGAATAGATCACTTTGGGAATATGCCGCTGCACGCCGCCGGAAAGTTCTTCCGTTTTCAGATTGAAATTATGGTATCGCCACCAGCCGATGAAACTCTGGCTGTAATCTTTTTTCGTCCGGATCGTATCCAGGCTGAATTTCAGGCGCAGGAAATCATCGAATACGGTCATGGCCTCCCGCGCATATTGCAGGACGGCTATGCCTTTTCCGGAATAACGCACGATGGTTGCTTGCCAGTCTTCGTCTGCCAGCAAAGCTTCTTTCCATCGCTCACGCTCTTCATCCAAATTCTGCGGTTCTTCTTTCGGCTCCTCGCACGCGTGTTGTTGCTGTTGTTGTAAGTTTACTTTACTTTCATTTACTTTACTTTGTGTACTTAAACCCTGTTTTGAGGGAGTTTCCGACACGGAAACCGGGGTTTCGGGAGCGGAAACAAAACCACATTTGTATTCAACAACTTGATTATCAGCGCGTTTCTTGGTTGCTAAAGAAAAACGTTCCTGAATGCTTTTAGAGGTCAAAATTCGGTTTTCCATAAAGAGTTCGTTATTGAACAAGCCTATTTTAACACACGCCAGAAGAATTTCCAACACCTTATTTTCAGCGATACCTAATTTCTCGCCCTGGTCGAACAGATAATCGTCGGTCGCTTCTATGTAATAACCGTTCGAATAGATATCACACAAAAGAGAAATATAAAGTAAAAAAGCATCTGCGCCAAATTGTCTTTTAATTCGCCGCACTTTGATATCATTAAGAATGGTTGTGTCCAAAGGGAAATAATCTAATCCTTTTCTTGATGGCCTTGGCATAATTTATTTTGATTGATAGCTCTTATCATTAATCGTAACGTTTTCAGCATCAGCAGTTCTCCCGGCAGCACGCGTATCACGCACCAGCCTGAGACCGCCGCCTCATTATATTTCTCCATATCACGCAGATAGCCTTCGGGGCGGATATGGCGGCCACCGTTGAAGGCGCCGCCCTCCACCTCGATAGCTACGCGGCGGGAAGGGATGGCGAAGTCGAACCGCCAGTCCCGTCCGGGATGGAAACGGTATTCCGCCACCACCTCCTCGCCCGTATGCTTCAGGATCAACGCGCTAAGCGGCGAATAACCCGGTGTCGTCATAGAGAAAGTTTTCGGCCTCTTTCGAGGTGTTGCATTGTTCGACCAGGCAGGTGTTGTGTCGGTTGTCGAACGCCATCCATTTTTTCAGAAACGGGTCGTAAAAATACCCGTATTCCTCGCCACACGAATAAGTGTAACCGCGCGAACCTTTTTCGCCCGTAATCAGGCGCATCAGGCAGGCTGCCGCCTGGTCTCCCAGGAGGCAACCGATGGTAAGAGTATGCTTTTTCATCAGGCGGCAGTTTGAAGGGTTTGTAAATCATCGTTGTCAAGTCGGATGAAGACATCATGCTCCAGACGCTTGCCGGTTTCGATATAAGCCAGCGCTTCACGTTCGCAGCTTGACAGGTCTTCGAGCAGCAGGTCGATGGAAGCATATTCGTCGCGGCCGATATGAAAGCGCGACACCACATTTCCGCAAAACTCTTCGGAGGTTCCCACACGGGCATAGATGGTCAGCAATTGCGCATCACCGCAGTTCTGACGTTGATAACCGGTGATCTGGAAATTGTCATCCACCGCCACCAATCCGGTAAAATTGACTACATGATACGCCATGCGCTGCAACGCTTCAGAGAGACTGGGATGCACCGGAGCCTTGTTTTCATACGTAATCACATGGTTGTCGCCTGTACTTTCGTCTAACACTTCATAGCGGGCTTTGAAAAAACTGTCTTTGACAGAGATGAAGGAAAAAGTCTTTTCTGTTTTGTTCATTACTTTATTAAAATGGTATCGTTTAGATTCATTTCTAAATTCACGCTGCCCGCACCCCTTTCGGTTCCTCGCGGTATTCCACGTAAACACTTTTCACTCTCACCCCTTTGCGCGCCTGTTTTTTGGCATACGACAGCATCGGGCGGAAGATACGTTCCAGATCATCATCCGAGAGGTTGCGACCAAGTTCCTGCCACCAGAAACGCAACAGGTCGATATAACCTTCGGGATCGGTCACGACAGGGATAAGATCGGTAGCCACCGCAGTCAATTGAAGGGCAGCCTGCCCAGCCAGCAGTCGCGAATCGGCCTTCTGCAAGGCTTGCGACTTTTGTTCATCGGAGAGGTCATCACGCCCGGCAATACGCTTTTCGGTGCGGTTGCGGTTCTTTTGCAATTGCAGGGCACGGTTTTCTGCTTCGTTCATCTGCTTCTTCATATAAGCAAACAGGATACGGGAGGCTTCGTAGGCAGGACTGCCTTTTTCTGCCGGATCGATACTTTTTTCAAAAGCGACAAATTGCTTCTGCCACTTGACCAGCTCGGTCGTGAAAGGTTTACGGATACAGTTCATTCGCCCGACTTCGCATGTACATTCGGCAATGTAGGCTCTGATTTCGCCCGCAAAGAATTCGTTCATTCCTTCGCGTCCGATCTGTTCCAACAGCCCGCGCCCTTTTCCGGCATACAAGACACTGCTTTCCGCATTCATTTGGAGAGTCGATACGCAATTTTCCATAGGTAGGCCGGCTTTTAAAACGCCTTTTTCACTTTTAGTCATCGTTTACTTTAAAATTAAAATAATTAAATTACAATAGTTAATATTTAACCAGGTGTTGATTGATTAAACCGATGCAAAAGTAAGGGTTTAAATTTACATGAGCAAGTAATAATCAATATTTGTATGCGATTTTATGAAAATATTTTTATTCGTTGAATATTTATTAATATTAACTATTGCATCCGTGCTAAATACATAGATTTTTACTAAATTCCAACGGCGAAAAATAGGCCATCGCCAAAATACTTATTGTAAATTTCCCCATTCCGGCGAAAGCTGTTGTTTATTATAGGAAAACGCCCTTCCGGGAGAAAAAATAATTTCTTTCGGAAGAAAATCAAATTTCATCCGGGAGAAATTGAAAACGGACTCGGATGGGGTGAAACAGGGAAGGGAAGATAATGTAAAATTCGAGACTGGCTTTCAGAAATAAGGTGTCAGATTGAAAAAAGTCCAGATAAACAAGGTTTGTTTATAAATAAAGGTTATATTTGCAATGTCGTATGAAGGTCTGTTACAGCGGTGGCGGATTTACGATGATATAAATTATAAGTTAAGCATTTTAAGATATTATTCTGATTATACGAAATTTCCAGTTTTAGACATCACTCAGAATAATAGCAACAAAATGCCCATGCTAGTTGTATATACTTATGTGTATAAAATATGGCGTGGGCTGTTGTCTATTATTGAGTGATGTGGGTCTGGAAATACCTGTGTAATCAATAATGTGACGCAGTCACACGCCTTTTTTGTACCCTAAACTGCCGTCTTTCAATCTTATAATCTTACACAAAAGATCATTATTTTTGACTTTATCGAACTCACTATACTTAAAAGAGGGGTATAAATTTCAGGTGATAGCCTGATTAATTTAATTTCGGTTAAGTAAGAACTGCCCGTCCGTGAGGATAGGCAGTTCATTTTAACAACCGTGTCCTGTTTGGTTTCTGAATATTTTCCACAGAAAAACAGATACGGGACAAATAATAATCTTAACTTTGCCGCAAACAAAATCGTATCGCTATGAAAAATAATGGAGAAATCATTTTTTACCATCCGGAATCTACACTAAAGATGGAAGTCAGAATAGAAAACGAAACCGTTTGGTTAACCCAAGCGCAAATTGCCGAACTATTTGGTGTGAAGCAACCTGCTATATCCAAGCATTTAAAAAATATTTATGATTCAGGAGAACTGAATGAAGATAGCACTTATTCCATTTTGGAATATATGGGTAACGATGGCAAACAAAGATACCAAACCAAATTTTATAACTTGGATGTTATATTATCTGTCGGTTACCGTGTTAATTCCAAGAATGCAACCCAATTCCGCATTTGGGCCAATAAGGTTCTGAAAGATTATTTGCTCAAAGGATATGCTGTAAACCAGCGAATAGAAAATATTGAAGCCAAACTGCTTGAACACGATCAAAAGATTGATTTCTTTGTAAAAAATACTCTTCCCCCTGTCGAGGGAATTTTCTTCGACGGCCAATTATTCGATGCCTACAAATTTGCTGCCGACCTGATAAGATCGGCCCGCAAATCAATTGTACTTATCGATAATTATATTGATGAAAATGTCTTAATGCTTTTCACAAAACGGAGTCCAGGTGTAACTGGATATAAAGGATATTATACAAAAGATCATTTAACGCCACCTATCTGCACACAACTCAACTCCGCCTATCCGACCGGTCGTAACTTTGCACCCACAATCAGACGAAACAACAAAGTATCAACCTTAAAAACAATTAATTAAACGATGGCCCAGGGCTACAAATTAGTAACAAGAAAAGTGACCGACCTGAAAGGCGGTGCAGCACAGGAAAAAATTTATGCGATACCGGACTACAACGGGCATACCGACATGGATACATTGTGTGTCATGATCGGAGCGCGATCTACCGTTTCCAGCGCCGACGTAAAAGCGGTATTGGATAACCTTAATTTCATCCTCGACATGGAGCTGCGTGCAGGACGTATCGTCCAGTTAGGTGAGTTCGGTAATTTCCGCCTCTCGTTGTCCAGCAACGGCGCAAGCGACAAGAAGTCGTTCTCCCAGGCAGACGTGAAAGGGGCACGTGTGATCTTCACACCCGGCGCCTCCCTGCGTAATACCAAAAAGCTGGTCGCCTTCACCTCTACCGAAAAGAAAGAAGACGAAGGCAGCGGCTCCGAAGGGGGCGGCGGAGGCAGCGACAGACCGGAAATCGAGTAACCCGGCTAATTGAAAAATTTTCATTATCTTTGTTATCACGATGAAACCAACAACGCTTTCTATTAAAGAACTGAGTGCGATGTATTTTCCGCACAGCAGCATCCGCAGCGCCGGCGTACAACTGAAACGCTGGCTCGTGTATAACAAACCGCTCATGCAGGCCCTCACAGATGCGGGCTATTACAACGGACAAAAGATTTTAACTCCTAAACAGGTGACGCTCGTCTTTGATTTTCTGGGCGAACCCTGACTTTCCCGAGTGAAGAAACAAAGTGTACAATTATGGATTGCCGTGCTGCTGACCGCAGCCGGCATCCTCCTTTTATTTTTCGGCTTCTGGACGGCTCCGCTGGGAGAGATTCATAACAGTGTGCTGGTGGCCTTCGGTGAGACTGCAACGTTTGCCGGAGCGCTGTTCGGAGTCGATTATAAATACAAACAAAATCAATGAACCTTAGTAGAAATTTCACCTTCGAAGAACTCACATACAGCCGGATTGCCGTCGAAAACGGTCTTGAAAACGTACCGAACCCACAAGCGCTTCAAGCGTTGAAAAACCTTGTAGCCGACCTGCTCCAACCGCTTCGCAACCGCTACGGCAGTGCAATCGCCATCACAAGCGGCTACCGCAACGAAACGGTCAACCTGCTGGCCGGCGGCGTTAAAAACTCACAGCACACGAAAGGCGAAGCGGCCGACTGCTACATCGCCGAAGGGCCGGAAAAGCTGCTGGAAGTACTGAAAGAATCCGGCATGCCTTTCGACCAGGCAATCCTCTACCGCCGCAAAAAGTTCCTCCATCTGTCTTATCGCGAAGGGTTTAACCGCCGGCAGGTACTTTACGGATAAATAAGAGACAACTGCAAAACACACCCTATAAATTCATACCATTAAAAATCTCCATGAAATTCAGCCTATTCATTCTCATCATCTTATTTTTCGCAAATTGTTCGAGCCGCAAGCACACCGCTTCCTTTTGCCAGCAGACCGACAGCCTGCTGCAAACCAGCCGCCTGACAGTTCAAACGGCCCGAATCCCCGAAAGCCGTGCCGACCTTTCCATTCCGGTCGCAACCCTCAAAGAGTTGCCTGCCGGCGCCGCCTTTATCCAAAAAAGCGGACAGGCAACAGCTGAAATCCGTTTCCTACATGACACGTTATTTGTCGCTGCCACCTGCGATAGCCTGCAAACGCTCGTCTGGCAATATGAGGAACAATTGGAGAGGCAGTCAAAACAAACAAAAGAGATCAGAAAAGAGACAGAAAGGAAATCCGGTTTGCCCCAAATCACGATTTTATTGACTTTCTTCCTAATCGCACTAATCATACTCTACAAATTTTCTCCCCACAAATCTGTCTGACCAGTCATATCAGAGGTCATACTCGCCTTCACCGAACAGCAAAAACGGACGGAGATACGAAAAAAAGTCCCTTCAGAACGATTGTTTATTAAAATAATCTTTACCTTTGTCACATCGTCTGTTATTGGACGACAACCAAAATTCATTAGTTATGGGGAAATTTATAAATCCCTTTACCGACTTCGGTTTTCACCGTATCTTCGGTCAAGAGGTACACAAAGAGTTATTAATTGATTTTCTGAATCAATTATTGAAAGATGAACGTCATATCATTGACATCACTTTCCTGAATCCTATCCAGCAACCGGAAACCATAGAGGACCGGGGAGTGATATTCGACATTCATTGCAGGGATGACAAAGGAGGTTGGTTTGTGGTCGAAATGCAAAACGGAGCCCAACCCTATTTTTACGACCGGGGTATTTATTACTTGTCACGGGCTATCAGTAATCAAGGGGAAAAGGGAAAAGACTGGAAGTTTAGCTTATGTCCGGTGTATGGCATATTTCTGTTAAACTATAAGATGGGGATAAACTCCAAATTCCGTACTGATGTTATATTGGCAGACCGTGATACGGGGCGTATGTTTAGCGACAAGATTCGCCAGGTCTATTTGGAACTCCCCTGGTTTACAAAAGAGCCGGATGATTGCGAAACAGATTTTGAACGTTGGTTATATTTATTAAAACATATGGATACATTAGAAAGAATGCCCTTCAAGGCACGCAAAGCCGTCTTCGACAAATTGCTAGAAGTGGCAGATGTGGCTAATCTGAGCAAGGATGAACGTATCCTGTATGATGAAGCCTTGAAACGCTATCGCGATTATAAAAATACGATTGACTATGCGGAAGAGAAAGGTGTGGAAAAGGGAATCAAAATAGGTAAAGAAAAAGGTAAGACTGAGGAACAACGCCTTATCGCTGCCAATTTCAAAAAGCGGGGAGTCAACACAGAAATGATTGCCCAGTGTACAGGTCTGTCAATTGAAGAAATAGACAACTTGTAATCCACTCACTTTATTTATATGGATCAGCAAAGTTCGCGGTGCTCCCGAAAACTTTGCTGATAACCAAAATTCAAGAAATCAAACCATCTTCAACCCTATGATGGAGACGATTAAAGTCGTAATAAAAAACAACCGTCCCAAAGTAGCCGGTTCATGAAAAAAAAGAATCCCGACCAACACCGTACCGACAGCTCCGATACCGGTCCATACCGGATAAGCTGTACCTATCGGTAAAGTCTGTGTCGCTTTTGCCAAAAGATACATACTCAGAGTTACGGAGACCACAAATCCTATTCCCCACAGATAATATTCATTTCCTACCGTCTCCTTGGTCTTACCCAGACAAAAGGCAAAACATACCTCCAATAATCCCGCAACAATCAATATAATCCAACTCATAAACTCCGACATTTAAAATTTGGCTGCAAAGTTAAACTCCCCCCTCTCACCGGCTCTTTACATTTGATAAGAAATAACGGCAGAAGGTTGCAAAAAAATCCTTTTTCAAAGGTAACTTTTAGTACTTTTGTAAAAACGATTGGATAACCTATGGATATACATGAGATCATAAACAAAATATACCCGATGCCGGAATCTTCAGTAGACAAGCTGAAGAGGCTCTTGTCAAAGGTTACATATCCTAAAGGCCACCTCATATTGGAAACGGGCAAAACCGAGACAAATCTATTTTTTATCGAGAAAGGGATTGCAAGGGCTTATATCCCTGTCGACGGCAAAGAAGTAACCTTTTGGATCGGCAGGGAAGGCAGCACCATCGTTTCATTGAAAAGCTACGTGAACAACCAGCAAGGATATGAAACTGTCGAACTGATGGAAAACTCGGTGCTGTATATGCTGAAACGCAAAGAACTCTATGAGTTATTCGAAGAAGATATACATATCGCCAACTGGGGACGCAAATTTGCAGAAACAGAATTCCTGCAAACAGAGGAAAGGCTTATCTCCCTCCTGTTTACAACCGCATCCGAACGTTACAGGGAACTGCTGAAAGACAATCCGGATTTACTGCAAAGAATGCCGCTGGAATGCCTCGCCTCCTATCTGGGAATCACCCCGGTAAGCCTTAGCCGGATAAGGGCGAAGCTAAAACGGGAGCATTAAAATAAAATTCAATTTATTCGACGAATTACCCCAATCCGGCTACGGGAAATAGAAAATGCGCTGCCAAAACTATTTTATGTGCCGTTAATTCTTTACATTTGCCACAAAAATTAGCGGACATGATAGATTGCAAGGATGAACATATATTAAACGTCATTAATTATCCCGAGGATTTACGCAAGTTGCCTCAGGAGAAATTGGGCGAGGTATGTGAAGAGTTGCGGCAATACATAATAGATATACTTTCTGAAAACCCCGGCCATCTGGGAGCCAGCCTCGGTACTGTCGAACTGACCGTCGCCCTGCATTATGTCTTCAATACGCCCTACGACCGGATCGTTTGGGACGTCGGACATCAGGCTTACGGGCACAAAATCCTGACCGGACGCAGGGAGGCTTTCCATACGCTCCGGAAATTCAAAGGAATCAGCGGTTTCCCCAACCCGGGAGAAAGTGAGTATGACGCTTTCATTGCCGGACATGCCTCCAACTCCATTTCGGCAGCCATGGGTATGTCGGTCGCCTCGGAACTGAAGGAGGAACACGACCGCCACGTAATAGCCGTGATCGGCGACGGGGCAATGACCGGAGGACTGGCCTTCGAAGGGCTGAACAATGCCTCTGCCAACCCCAACAACCTGCTGATTATCCTCAACGACAACGATATGGCTATCGACAACTGCGTCGGAGGATTGAGTCAGTATCTGGTTGATATCACGACCAGCCAGGCTTACAACAAAATGCGTTACGACGTGTACCGCGGCCTGCGGAAGATGAAGCTCATCAACAATGACCGCCGGGGGAATATCCTGCGTTTCAACAACAGCCTGAAAGCGCTGCTCACCCAGCAACATAATCTGTTTGAAGGTTTCAGCATCCGTTACTTCGGCCCCGTAGACGGGCACGACGTGAACTACATGATAAAGCTGCTGAACGATATAAAAGACTTGCAAGGCCCCAAGCTACTGCATATCAAGACAAAGAAAGGAAAAGGGTTCAAGCCTGCCGAGGAATCGGCTACCGAATGGCATGCACCGGGCAAGTTCAACAAAGAAACAGGCCAGCGCATCATCGTGCACAATCTGGATGAGCCGCAATTATATCAGGACGTCTTCGGACATACGCTGGTGGAACTGGCGGAAAAGGATGAGCGGATCGTGGGTATCACTCCCGCCATGCCGACCGGAAGTTCCATGATCTATATGATGAAGGCATTCCCTCAACGGGCCTTCGATGTCGGGATAGCCGAAGGTCACTCGGTGACTTTCTCCGCCGGACTGGCGAAAGAAGGAATGATCCCGTTCTGCAATGTCTACTCCTCTTTCATGCAGCGGGCATACGATAACCTGATACACGACGTCGCTCTGCAAAAACTGCATATGGTGATCTGCCTGGACCGTGCCGGACTGGTCGGCGAAGACGGTGCCACGCACCACGGGGTGTTCGACCTGGCTTACCTCCGTCCGATCCCCAACCTGACGGTTGCCTCGCCACTCAACGAGTTGGATTTGCGGAACCTGATGTACACGGGCTACAAGGAGGCTACGGGCACGTTCGTAATCCGTTATCCGCGAGGGAAAGGCGAGAAAAAGGACTGGCGTAACGAAATGCATGTCCTGCCCATCGGAAAAGGGAAGAAATTGAGCGAAGGAGACGATATCGCTGTTTTATCTATCGGACCGATTGGAAACGATGTGATAAAAGCAATTGAAGAAGTAGCCGGTGAAGGAATATCGGTTGCACATTATGACATGATTTACCTGAAACCGATCGATGAAGAATTACTGGACGAAATAGGCAAAAAGTTCAAACGCGTCATTACCGTAGAGAACGGTGTAGCAAAAGGCGGACTGGGTAGTGCGGTTCTTGAATTTATGGCAGACAACGGATATACTCCGCGGGTGAAACGCATCGGTATACCCGACACATTCATTGAACACGGGTCGATCCCCGAGTTATACAAATTGTGCGGCCTGGATGCCGGCAGCATAGCCGGAGAAATCCGAAAGATGATGAACGATTAATTATTAATGACGATTTGCCGGACGATGCGGCAGGTGGAATGAGTAACAATTGATAAAATGAAAATTATTATTGCCGGGGCAGGCGAAGTGGGTACGCATCTTGCAAAGATGTTATCGCAGGAAAAACAGGATATCATCCTGATGGACCCGAGTGAGGAACGGTTGAACATCACCAACACCAATATGGAGATACTTCCTATGGTTGGTAATCCGACTTCGATCCGCGACCTGGAAGAAGCCGGCATAAAGAAAACAGACCTGTTCGTCAGCGTTACTCCGGAAGAGACAACGAATATTGCGGCAAGTATCCTGGCCTCCAAGCTGGGAGCACGCAAAACTCTGGCACGTATCAACAACTACGAATATCTGTTGCCTAAAAACAAAGAATTGTTCGAAAAGCTGGGCATCCACTCGATGATCTATCCGGAAATGTTGGCGGCCAAAGAGATCGTCAACGCGATACGCCGCCCGTGGACACGCCAGTACTGGGAACTGTTCGGAGGAGCCCTGATCCTGATCGGGGTGAAGGTTCGCGAAAACTCCCGCCTGGTGAACAAACAACTGGCCGAACTGCTGAACGAACAGAAGCTGTACCATATCGTTGCCATCAAACGGCAATATGAAACGATTATCCCCCGCGGTACCGACCTTGTCCTGCCCGGCGATATCGTTTTCTTTACGACGACCAAAGAACATATCAAAGACGTGCAGATGCATGCCGGCAAGAAAGACCCGGAAGTAAAGAAAATCTTTATCATGGGAGGCAGCCGCATCGCTATCCGCACCAGCCAGTATCTGCCGAACAATATCCGCGTAAAGATACTGGAAACAAACAAAGAGAAAAGTCACCGCATAGCCGAGGTTGTGCCGAGCAATGTCCTGATCATCAACGGAGACGGACGCGACACGGAGCTACTGATGCAAGAAGGGATCAAAGACGCACAGGCGTTTGTCGCTTTGACAGACAATTCGAGTACGAATATCCTGGCTTGCCTGGCTGCCAAACGTTTCGGCGTATTCAAGACAGTCGCCAAGATCGAGAATATCGACTATATCCCGCTGGCCGAGAATATGGATATCGGTTCGGTAATCAACAAGAAGCTGATTGCCGCCAGTCATATCTATCAGTTCCTGCTGGATGCCGACGTGTCGAACGTGAAGTTCCTGACCTTTGCCAATGCCGACGTGGCCGAGTTGGTGGCACGCCCCGATTCGAAGATCACCCGCAAACAGGTGAAAGACCTGCACCTGCCGAAAGACCTGACGCTGGGCGGACTGATACGCGACGGCGAACCAATGATGATTAAGGGTGACACACAGATACAGGCATACGACCACGTGGTGGTATTCTGCCTGGAAACTGCCATGCGTAAACTGGAAGATTATTTTAATTAGTATGTTACTGAATATACGTTTCATAATAAAAATGCTGGGGATGATGTGCATCCTCGAAACACTGTTTATGCTGATGGCAACAGTGGTCGCTTTCCTGTACAAAGGAGGCGATTTCTATCCATTGCTTATCTCCAGCGGAATCCTGTTCGGGGTCGGCATATCGCTCTATGCCATCGGTTTCCGTGCAAACGAATACACAGCCGGCCGACGGGAAGGGATGCTGACGGTTACGCTTACCTGGTTGCTGCTCTCGTTGCTGGGAATGTTGCCTTTCTATTTGGGAGGATATATCGACAATATAACGGATGCTTTCTTTGAAACCATGTCAGGCTTCACGACCACCGGATCGACCATTCTCACCGATATAGAAGCTCTGCCTAAAGGCGTCCTGTTCTGGCGAAGCCTCACTCAATGGCAGGGAGGTATCGGTATGATCGTATTTACCGTAGCATTGATGCCTATCCTGGGAGGCGGAGCGACACAGATGTTTAATGCCGAAACACCGGGGATCACACACGAACGGTTCCGTCCGCGTGTAACACAGGTCGCCAAACGCCTGTGGGGGGTTTACGTGTTCCTTACCGTCCTGCTGATCGGGTTGTTATGGATAGGCCCGATGAATTTATATGACGCGGTAAACCATGCCTTGACTGCGATTTCTACCGGCGGATATTCCACCAAGAACGCCAGTATCGCTTATTGGCACTCGGCTTATATAGAATATGTTATCACGATATTTATGTTTATCGGGGCGACTAATATCACCCTGATCTATTTCTGCCTGAACGGAAATATAAAGAAGTTGTTTTTCGATGAAGAGTTTCGCTGGTTCTTCTGGTTCGTCCTGATCATGACGGGAATAACAACCGGCTGGATCATGTATCACGGATTCTTTACAGACTTCCCGACAGCTTTCCGGCAGGCTGCATTCCAGGTGGTTACGCTGGTTTCGACCTGCGGCTTCGCGACAGAGAATTATATTCCCTGGGGACCTTTCTTCTGGATGATCGCCCTGATACTGATGTTCATCTGCGGTTGCGCTGGCTCGACCTGCGGAGGGCTGAAGATGGGACGTTTCGTGATCCTTTCCAAAAACCTGTTCAACGAATTCAAGAAACAAACCCATCCGCATGCCATTATCCCGGTAAGGATGGATTCACATATCGTATCCGGCGAGGTCGTACACCGCGTACTGGCTTTCGCTTTTGCCTATATGTCACTGATCGTACTCAGCTGTGCCGTGCTGATGCTCGACGGGTTGGGCTTTGAAGAGTCGATCGGTGCTGCCGTCTCAGCCATCAGCAATGTCGGGCCGGGACTTGGCAAACTGGGGCCGGTAGACAACTTCTCGGAAGTTCCGGTGGTATCCAAATGGTTCCTTTCCTTACTGATGATGACAGGACGTTTGGAGATATTTACTGTATTGACATTACTTGTTCCGGGATTCTGGAAACAATAAAATAGATTTGATATGAAAACACGTACAATGTTCCTTACAATCATGAGTTGCCTGTTCGTAGGACTGGCAGCCGGCGCACAGACCTCCGCACAGCGGGAAACAGCCGATTTACTGCCGGAAGGTACTTTCACCAACGGAATAGAAGGCCCGGCCACCGACAAAGCCGGCAATCTGTATGCCGTTAACTACGGAAAAGAAGGAACGATAGGCATTGTACGTCCGGACGGCTCGCACGAATGCTTCGTGACGCTCCCCGAAGGTTCGACAGGCAACGGCATCCGCTTCAACAAGGCTGGAGACATGCTGGTTGCCGATTACACCGGTCATAACATCCTGAAAGTCGACATGCAGACCAAAGCGATCAGCACGTATGCACATGAGTCCCGGATGAACCAGCCCAACGACATCGCCCTCGCCCCGGGCGGCAATCTCTATGCCAGCGATCCGGACTGGCCGAACCAGAAAGGGCAACTCTGGCTGATCACTCCCGACGGTAAAGTGACTCTGCTGGAAAGCGATATGGGGACGACCAACGGTATCGATGTCAGCCCGGACGGTAAAAAACTTTATGTTAACGAGTCTGCACAACTCAAAGTATGGATCTATGATATCAAGCCGGACGGGACACTCAAAAACAAACGGCTTTTCCACACCTTCGAAGGCTTCGGCATGGACGGAATCCGTTGCGATGTGAAAGGCAACCTGTATCTCTGCCGCTACGACAAAGGAACGGTAGCCGTTATAAATCCGAAGGGCAAGCTGATCCGCGAGATACAACTGAAAGGCAAAAAGCCCTCCAACATCACATTCGGAGGTCCTGACAACCGCCGCTGCTATGTCACCCTGCAAGACCGCGGCTGCTTCGAAACCTTCACTGCCGAACATCCGGGAAGAGAATAATTATTCACCTATTTGAATATTTCTTTAGGTCTGATATACGCTTTTGCTTAATTTTGCGTTATAATAGGTACGAATAACTAGAAGAGACGCAAAATGATAGAATATATTAAGGGGGATATCGTAGAACTGACTCCCACACAGATGATCATCGAATGTGCAGGGATTGGCTACGAACTTAACATATCTCTGACCACATACAGCGCATTCAGCGGTAAACCAACCGGGAAAATTTACGTATATGAAGTAATACGTGAAGATGCACACCTGCTGTTCGGTTTCGCCCAAAAGGTTGAACGCGAGTTGTTTTTATTACTGACATCGGTATCCGGTGTCGGTCCTAATACGGCACGTATGATCCTATCATCTCTTCCTCCTTCCGAACTGATCCAGGTTATCGCCAACAAAAACGAAACGGCGCTGACCTCAGTAAAAGGCATCGGACAGAAAACAGCCCAGCGCATCCTGGTCGACCTGAAAAACAAGGTGAAAGCCGGCGATTCGACGGTTGGGACGGGAACGGCTGCCACGGCAGGAAACGGTGCGGTGGCCGAAGAAGCGGTGGCCGCCCTGGTTATGCTGGGATTCCAAAAGGCTGCTTCACAAAAGGCAGTCAGTTCAATACTGAAAACCTCGCCGATGCTGGCTGTGGAACAAGTGATAAAAAGTGCACTCAGAATGCTTTAATAGTTGACAGGTAGGGGCTGTTCGCGAACCGCCCTTACAAATGACAGTTGACAATTTAAAATGAAAAAGAAGACTCTTAAATATCTTATCTGGGTTACAATACTGCTATTCGGGATCGGCATGCTCTCGCTGAATGCCAATTACCTGACTTATACGGCGTCCTTGCCGGATATCCAGTTGCTTGAAGGACAAGACGACATGCCCGACGGGAAGGATACTGTCCCGGCAACCCGCTATCCGGTATCCAAAACCGTGCCGGAGGGTGATGAAACCTATAAAGACCTCTTGAAAAAATCCCCGGTAGATTTACGCGATCCGGAAAACGTGAAAACCTTCGTTGAATACGATATCAGGACCGGACGATATGTTGTCCGCTCCCGTTTAGGGGAGAAAGACCTGATCACTCCGATCGACCTGAGTCCGGAAGAATATCAGAAATACAGCATGCAGGAATCGCTCCGTTCTTACTACCGCCAGAAAAACGAAGAAGAGTTTCAGAAGGAAGCAGACAAGAAGTTTAACCTGGCAGATATGCAGTTCGGTATCGGTGCGGCAGAACGTATATTCGGTCCCGGAGGTGTACGTGTAAAGACACAAGGGTCGGCCGAAGTCACATTAGGCTTGAAGCGGAACAGCACGAAAGACCCTTCACTCCCCGAACGCGCCCGCAGCAATACCATTTTCAACTTCGACGAAAGTGTGCAGTTGAATGTACAGGCCTCCGTCGGTTCGAAAGTGAATTTCGACATGAACTACAATACGGAAACCTCTTTCGACTTCGATTCCAAAAAGCTGAAACTGGCTTATACGGGCGAAGAGGATGAGATCATCAAATCACTGGAAGCCGGTAACGTGTCGATGACGACAAGCAACTCGCTGATCAACGGCGGAGCTGCCCTGTTCGGTATGAAAGCAGACCTTCAGTTCGGTAAACTGAGGGTGAACGCGTTGTTCGCACAGCAGAACTCGGAATCAAAAACAGTAAACTCCAAAGGTGGCGTACAGACCAAGGATTTTGAACTGAAGATCGATGAGTATGATGCGAACCGCCACTTCTTCCTGGCGCACTACTTCCGCAACAGATACAACGACGCTGTCAGCCAATTGCCTCAGATAAAAGCGACTCTGAATATTACCCGACTGGAAGTTTGGGTGACCAACACAAGAGGTAACTATGACCAGGCTCGTAACATCGTCGCTTTTACCGACATCGGTGAAAACGACGCAGCCTATATGGCAAATCCCGGTGCATTCCCGATTAAGGACGGATCATATCCTGCCAATAATGCGAATGACCTATACAACCAAATGACCACCACCTATTCCGGTGCCCGTCAAATCAGCGATGTAGAAAGCGTATTAACCGGATTCACCGGAGGTTCCGAATATGAAGCCATAGAGAATGCCCGCTTGCTGGATCCGAACTCCGAATATATCTACGACAAACAACTGGGATATCTGTCCTTGAATATGAGTTTACAGGAAGGACAGATGCTGGCCGTGGCCTTTGAATATGAATATTCCGATGCCAGTGGAAAACGGACAGGAAGAGTCGGCGAGTTTTCCGACAGCAATCCGACGAATCCCAGCAACTGTCTGTATGTAAAGTTACTGAGAGGTACAAATATGTCTCCCCCCATGAAATATTGGGATTTGATGATGAAGAATATCTATTCCCTGGGTGCTTACTCTGTCCAGAAAGAAAAGTTCCGCCTAGATGTCATGTACCAAAGCGATACGACCGGTACTTATATAAACTATCTGCCGGAAGCACGCACCGACACGTTGTCCAGACAAATCTGGATACGCCTGATGGGAGCAGACCGCCTGAACGCCCAGAACGAATCGCATCCGGACGGATATTTCGACTTTGTGGAAGGATACACTGTACAGGCGTCCACCGGTAGGGTGATTTTCCCGACCATCGAGCCTTTCGGTTCCAGCCTGAAAGAAAAACTGGAAAAAGTTGTCAGCCCGGCAATTGCCGATAAATATGTATTCCAGGAATTATACGATACGACCCAGACTGCCGCCCGTCAGATCGCTGAAAAGAACAAATTCATTATGCGGGGAGAATATAAGGCCTCTTCCGCATCCGAAATACAATTGGGAGCCAGCAACGTGGCACGCGGTTCGGTACGCGTAACGGCAGCAGGTGCCACACTGACGGAAAATGTGGACTATACGGTCGATTATACATCGGGAACCGTTACTATCCTGAATGAAAGTATCATTGCTGCCGGAACTCCTGTCAGCGTTTCGCTGGAAAACCAGACGGCCTACAATATGCAGCGAAAAACAATGATGGGACTGGACCTCAACTACCAGTTCAATCCCGACTTCTCGCTGGGGGCCACCATTATGCATATGTCTGAAATGCCGTTGACGACCAAAACGGTATTTGGCGACGAATCCATCAAAAACACCTTGTGGGGATTCAACATCGCCTACAAGGCGGAAAGCCAATGGCTGACAAACACATTTGACAAACTACCGTTGCTAAACCTGACAAAACCCAGCCAGATAGCATTCACCGGAGAATTTGCTCACCTGATAGCCGGTCATTATGAGAACAAATATAGCGGAGGCTACTCTTATCTGGACGATTTCGAATCGACACAAAGCGGCTTCGACCTGCTGAACCCGTATCCGTGGAAACTCGCCAGCGTGCCTTGGGATAATAGCGCTAATGCCCTTTTCCCAGAAGCAAGCAAAACAAACGATATAGAATATGGTAAAAACCGTGCACTGCTGGCATGGTATTATGTGGACGGGTTATTCAACCGTAAAAATTCCAGTCAGGCTCCGACGCATATCCGTAATGATAAAGAGCAATTATCCAACCATTATGTCCGTGCCATTTATGTAGACGAATTGTTCCCGGACAGAGACCAGGGTTACAATGAAACAAGTACGATCCAGGCGCTCAACCTGGCTTATTACCCGAATGAACGTGGTCCGTACAACCTGGATGCCGACTTTGTCAATCCTGACGGAACATTACAAAAGCCGGAAAATCGCTGGGGCGGTATCATGCGTAAGATCGACCAAAGCGACTTCGAAACAGCCAATATCGAATACATCGAATTCTGGATGCTCGACCCTTATCTCTATGAAGAACAAGAAGGTATTACGGCTAAAGGCGGTGACCTGTATTTCAACCTGGGCGAAATATCGGAAGACGTCCTGAAAGACGGAAAGAAATTCTATGAAAACGGATTACCTATCGATGGTGACAAAAGCAGGGTAGATTCCACTGTCTGGGGACTTGTTCCGAAGCAGCAGAGCACAGTCTATGCCTTCGACAATACGTCAGGCGCACGTGCAAGACAGGACGTCGGACTCAACGGTTTGTCGGCAGAGGAAGAACGGGATTATCCGGCATACAAGGAGTTTATTGAAAAACTTATGACAAAGTTATCGCCGGAGTTAATAGATGCAATGTTACAAGATGAATACTCTCCTCTGCGGAATCCGGGTACTGACAAATACCGTTATTTCCGTGGTACGGAATTAGACAGAGACACTGTCAGTATCTTAAACCGTTACAAACGTTACAATGGTACTGAAGGCAACTCCGCCGAAAGCGGAACTTCAGGAGAACGTTACGACACATCCGCCTCCAAAAATCCGGATGTGGAAGACCTGAATCAGGATAACACCATGAACAAGAACGAAAAGTATTTCGAATATAAAGTATCTATTCGTCCGGAAGACCTGAAAGTTGGGAAGAACTTCATTGTAGATATGAAAACGACCTATCCCAAATTACCAAATGGGGATAACGAAAATAACAACAGAAACAATCCGGCCAAATGGTACCTGTTCAAAATCCCTGTTAAGCAATACAACCGTACTGTCGGAGCTATCAGCGACTTCAAGAGCATTCGCTTTATGCGTATGTATATGACGCAATTCTCTAAACCGACCGTACTGCGTTTCGGAACATTCGAACTGGTACGCGGTGAATGGCGTTCATACGAGCAGGATCTGTCCGACCCGAAAGTTCCGCCATTATTCAATGGCACACTCGAAGTATCTTCTGTAAATATAGAAGAAAACAGCCGACGGACTCCTATTCCTTACATGACACCTCCGGGAGTAAGCCGTGTTGCTGACCCTAGCCAGCCTCAACTGACTCGTCAGAACGAACAGGCATTATCCATGAAGGTCAGTGACCTGGCTGCCAAGGACGCACGTGCCGTTTACAAGAATACTTATTACGATCTACGTCAATACAAACGGTTACAACTGTTTACCCACGCAGAAGCATTGCCTGAAGATGCGGATAATTACACATCCCTTGCCAACGGAGATTTGTCTGTATTCATTCGCTTAGGTTCCGACTATAAAAATAATTACTACGAATATGAAGTTCCGCTGAAAGTTACCCCGGTAAAAGGATCTTATGAGGCCGTAGAAATCTGGCCGGCGGAAAACATGCTTGACTTCCGTCTTGAAGTATTGACCAACCTTAAACTAAGCCGCAACAAGAAGAAACGGGCAGGAGACAAAGGTATTACATTCAATACCGTCTATTCAGAAATGGACGAGAATGGCAACACGATCAGCATCGTAGGTAACCCGAGCCTCTCGGAAGTAAAAACGATCATGATCGGTGTCCGTAACCGACAAAATGTAGTTAAAAGCGGTGAAGTCTGGATAAACGAACTCCGTCTGAGCGAGTTTAACGAAGAAGGCGGTTGGGCGGCCAACGCCAACCTGAACGTGGCTGTCTCCGACTTGGGTACGGTCAATGTGGGCGGACGTATCGAAACAGCTGGTTTCGGTGCCCTCGACCAGTCACTGGCAGAACGCCGCATCGACGACTTCACACAATACAACGTGGCTACTACCATCGAATGGGGTAAATTCTTCCCGGAAAAAGCGAAGGTCAGCATCCCGATGTATTATGCCTACTCCAAGGATCAGACAAAAGCAAAATATAACCCGCTCGATCAGGATATTAAACTGAGTGACGCCCTGGACGCTGTCGACACGAAAGCCGAAAAAGACTCTATCAAGAGTATGGCTGTCGACCAGACCGTCATCAAGAGTATCTCATTCAATAACGTAAGAGCGGATATCCGTAGCAAGACCCCGATGCCTTACGACCCGGCAAACTTCTCGATCGGCTATTCATTCAGCCAGACGAAAACGCAGAATCCGGAAACGGAATATGAAACGACCAAGGATTACCGCGGTAACTTCGCCTACAACTACACACCGTATGCGAAACCGTTCCGCCCATTCCAGAAGCTGAAGAAGAACAACGGTTACACCCGTTACATCAAGCAGTTCAGCCTGAACTACCTGCCGTCGAACATCAGTTTCCAGACAGCCATGATGCGTAACTATAACGAAATGCAGCTGCGCGACCTCGAAAACACCGGCTACAAACCTGAAGTGACCTTCAGCTCCGAGTTCTACTGGGACCGTGCTTTCAGCCTGCGCTGGGACTTCACGAACAGCCTGAACATGACCTTTACCTCTGGAACAAATGCCCGGATCGAAGAGCCGTATGTACAGGTGAACAAAGAACTCGCCCCTGATAAGTATCAGATCTGGAAAGATTCCGTAAAACAAAGTATCGCCGACCTGGGTACGCCTTTGAAATACGACCAGACATTCAACGTGACCTGGAATATGCCGTTACAGTATATCCCGGTATTGGATTGGGTAAACAGTTCCGTCACTTACAACGCGCAGTATAACTGGGACCGTGGAGCCATTACCAACACCGAATATGAGCTCGGTAACACGATTACCAACCAGCGCCAGATCGACTGGCAGGGTAGCCTGAACTTGCAATCGCTTTACAACAAGAACAAGTTCCTGAAGAAAGTGAACCAGAAGTTCTCGGCCACCCGTACCACGACCAAAAAGAAAGAACAGAAAGAGATCAAACTGGAAAGAGATATCCAACTGAATATGGACAGCGGAACAGTCGTACAACACGGTATGTTCACCAAGAAGGTGCGCATTACCGCCCGCGGAGCCGACGGCAAAGTCTATGCCATCAAATACAAGCCGATCAACTTTGCACAGGTAATGATCCTGAACCAGGATACGGCTCATTTGAAACTGACTATCAAGCCGGGTCCGAAAGCGACGGAAGACTTCCTCTACAAAACGGCAGAATATGGCAGCCGCTTCCTGATGATGATACGCCGTATCAATATCCAGTATGCGACGACCGACGGTATGTCGGTTCCGGGATTCTCCCCAATGATCGGTGATATCTTCGGACAGGGCCGCTCGCCTTTCGGCCTGACACCGGGACTTGGCTTTGCTTTCGGAGCCGTAAACCGTGACTTCCTCTACGACGCCAAAGACCGTGGCTGGCTGGTTGAAAACACCAGCAACGTCAATCCGGCCGTCATGAGCAGTGCCAAAAACCTGAATATCCGGGCGAACCTGGAGCCTATCACCGGACTGAAGATCGACCTGAATGCCAACCGCGTCGATACCCGCAACACCGATATACAATATATGTATCCCGGTATGCCGGAACTGGCCGGAGGAAACTTTACGATGACGACTGTCGCATTGGGTAGTTTCTTCAAAGGCGTCGGCAATGCAAGTAATAACTATGCATCGGAAACATTCAATAAGTTTATCAAATACCGTGAGACTATTGCGAACCGCCTCGAAAGCCGCTATACAGGAACAACCTATCCGAATTCCGGTTTCCTGGGACAATCTCAATACGGAGGTAAAGAATATAATAAAGAACATGGCGGCGGAGTCAGCCATAACTCGGCCGATGTACTGATCCCGGCCTTCCTGGCCGCTTATACAGGGAAAGATCCTAATAAGATTTCATCCTCCCCGTTCCCGGCTATCCGCAGCATGCTGCCGAACTGGCGTATCACCTACGACGGACTGATCCGCATTCCGGCCATAAAGAAACATTTCAAGTCGGTCATGCTGACCCATCAGTATCGCTGTACTTACAATGTCGGTGCCTACGAAACTTATTCGACCTGGGTGGATGCCGGACTGGGTGACAACCTCGGATTTACACAGAATGCTTCCGAAGCTCCTATCCCGTCTTCACCTTACTCCATCTCTTCCGTCAGCCTGACGGAGAGTTTCAGCCCGTTGCTGGGAGTGGATGCGACCATGTTGAACAATATCACGATCCGTGCCGATTACACGACAACGCGTAATCTGAACCTGAATATCTCGTCTTACCAGATTGTGGAAGCGCTTTCGAATAAGTATACCATCGGACTGGGATATAAGTTCGCCGAGTTCAACAAGATATTGAAGATGAAGAAAACGCGTGATTTCAGCAATGACCTGACCGTGCGTCTGGACTTCTCATACAACAAGATGCAGTCATTGATCCGTAAGATCGAGGATAGCTTCACACAGGCAACCAGCGGTAACATTGCCAAAACGATCCAGTTCTCAGCCGATTACGGATTGAGCCGTGCACTGACACTGCGTGCTTTCTATGACTTGCAGATCAATGAGCCGCTGATCTCGAATGCATCTTATCCGACATCCAACTCCAACTACGGTGTTGCATTACGGTTCTCACTGGCACAGTAAACGCAATACAACACCGGTGTCTCCCGGTGCATAGGGCGTGATCCGCTCGAAGTGCAAGGCATGCTCCGCCCGATGCATGAGGCGCGGTCTAGGTAGCACGCACTCTGCGTCATAGGTAGAACGCACGGTGCGTCATAGGTAGCGCGCACGATGCGTCCTACGTTGAACGCACCCTATACATCAGGCGGAGCATGCCTTGCACTTCGAACGGAACAGAGCCTGTGTGCCGGGCGAAGGAGGAAGGTGTTACAGTATAGAGTATTTCTTCAACTCCTGACGGAGCATTAACGCCCTGTTTTCCGTTATCTCATTCAGGAGTTTCCAGAAACGGTCGCTGTGGTTCATCTCTACCGTATGGCAAAGTTCGTGAAGCAGGACGTAATCGATCAGATGCCAGGGTAGCAACATGAGCGAAAGGGAGAGATTGATACTTTTACGCGTGCTGCAACTTCCCCAACAGGTCTTGCTGTTCATGATCCGTACGCCCGTGAAGGTAAATTTATACCGGTCTGCCAACGTCTTCAGACGGTCCGGCAACAGACGTTTTGCCTCATGCCGCAATGCCTTCTCCAGAAAACCTTTCAATATGAGCTGAACCTCGTCCGATTCGAACCGGGTTTCCAGCGGGCAGGCGATATGTAGGATACTGTTATCCAATTTCATATAAAAATTGGCACGTTCCGTCCGGAAAATATGTAGCAGGAAAGTAGTTGTTTCCAATCTGGCAGTTTCATTCAGCAACGGACGTGCCGGATGCTTTTTCAGAGCGTTCAGAAGTTTTTGCCGGTTCTCTTCAATAAAGGACAACATTCTCCCCTCATCACCCCCGACCGGCATAGTGGCGGTGATCATTCCCTTTGATATTTTCAGCGTATAACGGGTAGCTCGCGGGGCAGTACGGAGAAGGATGGTTCCCAGATCGTTGTCGTATATCTTCTTTTCCATATCTACCTGCAAAAGAAATACTTTAAAGGCAAATAATATTACATCAGAAATGCTTATCTTTGCGCCCGGTATTAGATATTTAATAAGTATAAACAATATAAACAAGGCAATCATGAGCAAGAAAGCACTTTTACTAATCTGCGATGGCTGGGGAATCGGCGACCGTGGTAAAGATGATGTAATCTACAACACTCCCACTCCTTACTGGGACGAACTGTTGAAAACATACCCAAACTCTCAGTTGCAGGCTTCCGGCGAAAACGTTGGTTTACCTGACGGACAGATGGGTAACTCGGAAGTTGGCCACCTTAATATCGGTGCCGGCCGCATCGTTTACCAGGATCTGGTGAAGATCAATATCGCATGCCGCCAGAACACAATCCTCGATAACCCGGAGATCAAACGTGCTTACAGCTACGCCAAAGAAAACGGCAAACAGATCCATTTCATGGGACTGGTTTCCGACGGTGGTGTACACAGCTCATTGGAACACCTGTTCAAACTGGCCGACATCGCCAAAGAATACGGAATCGACAAAGCATATGTTCATTGCTTTATGGACGGTCGCGACACGGACCCGAGAAGTGGTAAAGGCTTTATCGAACAGCTGGAAAACCACCTGCAAACAACAGGCGGAAAGATCGCTTCCATCATCGGCCGTTACTATGCAATGGACCGTGACAAACGTTGGGAACGCGTAAAAGAGGCTTACGACCTGATCGTGAACGGCACGGGTAAACCTTACGAAGATATGGTTCAAGCAATGGAAGAGTCATACGCAGAAGGTGTAACAGACGAATTTATCAAACCGATCGTACACGTAGAAAACGGTAAGCCGGTAGCGACTATCGAAGAAGGAGACGTTGTGATCTTCTTCAACTACCGTAACGACCGTGCCAAAGAACTGACAATCGTCCTGACTCAGCAGGATATGCCGGAAGCCGGAATGAAGACTATTCCGAACTTGCAGTATTTCTGTATGACTCCGTACGATGCAAGTTTCAAAGGTGTTCATATCCTGTTCGACAAAGACAATGTAGAAAATACACTGGGCGAATTCCTGGCATCAGTCGGCAAAACACAGCTGCACATCGCTGAAACAGAAAAATATGCACACGTTACTTTCTTCTTCAACGGCGGACGCGAAACTCCGTTCGAAGGTGAAGACCGTATCTTGGTTCCGTCTCCGAAAGTGGCCACTTACGACCTGAAACCGGAAATGAGTGCTTTCGAAGTAAAGGACAAACTGGTTGAAGCCATCTACACAAAGAAATATGACTATATCGTTTGTAACTATGCGAATGGCGACATGGTAGGCCACACCGGTATCTATTCTGCCATCGAAAAAGCTGTTGTTACTATCGACGCTTGCCTGAACGACACAGTCGAAGCAGCCAAAGCTAATGGTTACGAAGTAATCATCATTGCCGACCACGGTAATGCCGACCATGCTTTGAACGAAGACGACACACCCAACACTGCTCACTCTTTGAATCCTGTTCCATTCGTTTATGTAACAGAAAACAAAGACGCTAAAGTAGAAGACGGTATCCTGGCAGACGTTGCTCCTTCAATCCTTCATATCATGGGTCTGAAGCAACCGAAAGAAATGACAGGAAAATCATTGATCAAATAAGTATTGTAACCAATAGTAACTTTTCCCCTCTTGAGAGGGGGCAGAGGGTGTGTAAACTTTAACAACAAACCCTCATGTCCTCCCTGAAGAGGGGTATTTATTACCTCTCCCTGATAACAAAATGATCCAAATAGACGACACTCTGGTCAGCCTGGACCTGATCGAGGCAAATTTCATCTGCGACCTTGCCCAGTGCAAAGGTATCTGCTGTGTGGAAGGTGATTCCGGTGCCCCGCTGGAGAAAAGCGAGATTGCCAAACTGGAGAAAGCGCTTCCGGTCGTATGGAACGACCTGTCACCCGAAGCCCAAGCAATTATCAACAAACAAGGCGTAGCCTATATCGACTGCGAAGGTGATATCGTCACCTCCATCGTTAACAACAAAGATTGTGTATTTACCTGTTATGACAGCGACGGTACTTGTAAATGTGCTATCGAGAAAGCCTATCGTGAAGGGAAACTGTCCTTTTACAAGCCGGTATCCTGCCATCTCTATCCTGTCCGTGTAACCCAATACAAAGATTTCCGGGCTGTCAACTACGACCGCTGGAAAATATGTAAAGCGGCAGAAATATTAGGACAAAAAGAGAAACTACCCTTATATAAGTTCCTAAAAGAACCGCTTATCCGCAAGTTCGGCGAGAAATGGTATGAAAGCCTGGTCGAAGTAGCTGAGGAGTGGAGAAAACAAAAGGAACAGGAAAAATTGGGTTAGTGCCAATAATAGATGTGCCTGTTTATGGAACACGGATAACGTGTCTTCTGTCAGACTATAATAGTATAAAGACTGTTTTTGACGTCCTCATAAATATTCACGAGGGCGTCAAAAACATTTATGAGGCCCTCGTGAACAGAAATCATCCCTAGGTTATTCCGCTTTTCTTATCAGGTCAGCCGTCTGGCCTTCCTCTTTCAGATAAGTTTCTATATGACGCTTTTTCTTGTCTTCCAGGATCTCATTGATCGCAATCAGGATACCGGTCTCTTCCACATCCCCAAATTCATGGTTGATGGCCGTCCCGAACACGCGCATCTTCGGTGAAAGGCTCATATAGGCATTCACCAGCGGCGGCACATTGATACCGAATTTACGTACTTCCTGATTCAACACCTTATAATTGTCCTTGAAGTTATCATAACGGAACAACTCCTTCATCTTCTCGATATCCGTATCTGTCTCTAACGGATATACCGGAATCACCAGTTTATCCGCATCCGGAAAGTGCATCCCCAGAAAATAAAGAATCATATTACGTGCTTCCGTATTATACGTATTATACATCGTCACCTTCCCGAAATAATATTGCAAACTCGGATCGACTACCGATAAGGCTCCCAATCCATCCCACAAATTATCCAACACAAACAATCCTTTTGCGCCGGCACGTGTAGACTGATATTCCAGGGTAACGAAAGAACGGCCCAACTCGACCGTATAAGGAAGGAACTCTTTATTAAACTTTTCCGAAAAATTGAACAGATGCGAAGTAGCCAGCATCGGCTTCCCGTTCTCATCGAACTTGACATCCGAACCGCACAAGAAACGATAACCACCCAGGATCTGCTCATCTTCCGGACTCCAGACAATCAACTGCCGATAAGCGTCCTCCATCGTATCGAACTCGTCGATATCTACCGGGAACCCCGTTCCCCCACCATAGTAACGAAATGCGATTTCCCGCAGACGCCCGATCTCCTGCATCACGTGGGGAGCGTCGTGGGCTGTAACAATATATATTTCATTGTTTGACTTATTCGTGCTGCGAAGTTTCTTTTCTTTCGTCAACTCCGACTTCAGAAGAGCACGATCAATCGGCTTAATAATGTCTTGCATATATTATAGAGTCTATGTTTTCCTGAGATTATAAGCAAGCCCCTTCACCCACTCAGCCCATTCGGCCGGCTTCTTGCTGCTATCGAAAGTCTGCCACGGGACAGGCTTGCCAAAATGGATACGGAACGTTTTATGCTTAGACCGGAACATCTCATCCGGCAAATAAATCATTTCATAGTTCATCTTTATACCCAACCTCTTGCGCAGATTTGCCAACCGGTAGAAGAAATTAGAGTTTCTTCCTTCGAAATATACCGGAACGACATCCCGCTGATGTTCGACTGCCTTCTGGATAAACGATTTCTTCCAGTCGGTATCCTGTATCTGTCCGTTTATCTTACGCGAACAAAGTCCTGCGGGGAACGTCACGATCTGATTTTCGGAAGCATAAGCCTCGTCGATCAGCCGGGCATTGTTTTTACCCTGCGCACCATGTTTGTTGATAGGGACAAAGATGGACCTTAGATTTGACAAGTAGAGAAGCAGGTCATTGACCAGATAACGGATCTTTCCGTCATAATGCTGTCCGATCACTGCCGAGAGACAGATACCGTCAAGCCCTCCCAACGGATGGTTGGAAGCAAAAATATAGCGGCCTTCCGCCGGGATGTTCTCTTCGTTCACCAGTTCCAGGGTCAGGTCAAAATAACCGATCAGTTCCTGCATAAAATCAACCCCATCCTTATCATGATAACGGGTTAGGATATCATTCAGTTCGTCCTGATGAATGGTACGGATCAGATAATTGACAATAAAACCGGGTATTTTACCGACCACGGAGGGCGCTTTCTGTTGTAATACCTGTTTTACATCAATTTGTGTAATACCTTCTTGTGCCATCTTGCATAACTCTTGTCAGCAGCAAAGATATAGCTAATAATTAAATTTGAATGCATTCGGCAAAAGTTTTTAAGAAGTTTCAAGTACTTAGGCCATATGTTCTTTACTGCCGGATAAAATAAAAGGGTATCTGTATCCGTTATACATTATATTATCTATCCCGTATGCATGAATATGGAGATGCGAATTCTTCCATCTAAATTCATATTTTTTGCATAAGTTGAAACAAAATAATCAATAATTATGTTTTTATAAACAGGAATGAAGATGCAGATATATACACAGATAGATGTTAATGAGCATAAACGGTTGTTTTAAAAGCCAATAAGAAGAAAACGGGATCACCAGATAAACTATTTTTAATATAAACAGCCCGCTATTTTTACCTTTTTTGTGTAAATATTAAACTAAAATGAGCGTTATTTGTTCTGTTAAAAAGAGAAAGTATTTAGAATGAGGAAATCTACGATTTGGTTACTCGCAGTTGTGATGGCATTTGCTTTTGCTGGTTTGCTTTTCCTACAGGTTAAGTACGTGAGCATCATACTCAAAAAAAGCAGCGAGCAATTCAATGAAACAGTCAAAAGAAGCCTGCACCAGGTCTCAAAAAACCTGGAGTTGGATGAAACGCAGAGATATCTGGAAGAAGATCTTAAGCGTGACGAGAGTTATTATCTGCAAAATAACCAGGATCCCCAAGAGATTGCTCAGACAATCACCCAGCAGAAATTACAAATAAAGGACGCCAACGGTAATATACTGCAAATAGATCAGCTACACAGTTTCAGTCAGAAATTCGAACCGCTGTCATCGCTGGACAAAAAACAAACGTCCAATAATATTATCAGTACTTCCCAGGATCTGCAAAAAACACTTATGCGCCGTCTTAAATATCAGAATGCTTTGATGCAGGAAGTTTTGGTGAATATATTAAATACGGCAAACCTTAAACCGATTCAGGAGCGTGTCGATTTTAAGAAGTTGAACAATTACTTAAAATCAGAATTTATTAACAATGGTTTGAACCTGCCGTTCATATTTTTTGTTATAAACAAAGACGGGAAAACCGTGTACCAGAGTGGGGAAATAAAGAAGGAACCTATTGCGTCTGATATAATTACGTACGTATTGTTCCCGAACGATCCTCCCTCAAAGCTGAATTATCTGAAAGTATACTTCCCTACAAAAGGTGACTATATTTCAAGTTCTGTAACATTTATTGTACCGTCTGTTCTTTTCTCGCTGATACTGTTGGTAACATTTATCTTTACCATATATATTGTATTCCGCCAGAAGAGACTGTCAGAAATGAAGAACGACTTTATCAACAATATGACGCACGAGCTGAAAACTCCGGTTTCCACAATCTCGCTGGCGGCACAGATGCTGAAAGACTCGGATATAACGAAAAGCCCCGATGTATTCAAACATATATCAGGCGTGATAAATGATGAAACGAAGCGATTAGGCTTCCTGGTTGAAAAAGTGCTTCAGATGTCGTTGTTCGAACGGCAGAAAGCAGCATTCAAACTGAAAGAAGTAGATGCAAACGACCTGGTGATCAGCGTAGCGAACACCTTCGTCCTGAAAGTAGAAAAGTATGATGGCTCACTCGACATTGACTTGCAGGCAACCGATTCGTCCATCTATGTAGATGAAATGCATATCACCAATGTATTGTTTAACCTGATGGACAACGCAGTGAAATACCGCCGTCCAGAAGTGCCGCTTACATTGATGGTAAGAACCTGGAACGACAACAACGGAAAGTTGCTGATCTCCGTTGAAGACAATGGTATAGGAATCAAGAAAGAATACCTTAAGAAAGTATTCGACCGCTTCTTCCGCGTACCGACAGGGAATGTACACGACGTAAAAGGTTTCGGTTTGGGACTGGCTTACGTCCGTAAGATTATCGAGGACCATAAAGGTACGATCCGTGCTGAAATGGGCCCCGGAAATGTAGGAACAAAATTTATTATTACTTTACCTCTTATAAAAAGTTAGTTATGGAAGAAAAACTGAAAATCTTCTTTTGTGAAGACGACGAAAACCTGGGTATGCTATTAAGAGAATACTTACAGGCAAAAGGTTATGTAACAGATCTTTTCTCTGACGGAGAAGCTGGTTACAAAGGTTTCACCAAAGGCAAATATGATCTTTGCGTATTAGACGTGATGATGCCGAAAAAAGACGGTTTCACTCTTGCACAGGAGATCCGTTCTATAAATCCTGATATTCCAATTATTTTCCTTACAGCAAAGACGATGAAGGAAGACATTCTGGAAGGATTCAAGATCGGTGCAGACGACTATCTGACAAAACCGTTCAGCATGGAAGAACTCTTGCTTCGTATCGAAGCAATCCTTCGCCGTGTGAAAGGCAAGAAGATGAAAGACATTCCTTTCTACAAGCTGGGTAATTTCTTATTCGATACGCAGAAACAAACGCTGGCTATCGGTGACAAAGTGACTAAGCTGACTACTAAAGAATGCGAACTGCTGAGCCTGTTATGCGCTCATGCGAATGAAATTCTGGAACGTAATTATGCACTGAAAACTATTTGGGTAGACGATAACTACTTCAACGCCCGTAGTATGGATGTGTATATCACTAAACTTCGTAAACTGTTGAAAGATGATCCCGGAATCGAAATCATCAACATCCACGGTAAGGGTTACAAACTGATCACTCCTTCAGGAGAAGAACAGGCCCGCGAAGAAGGTATCCAGATACTTTAATGAACATATCCCGGAGAAATACTAGCCAAAAGCTAGCTCTTCGGAAGATAAAATAAGAAAGGCATTGCTGCTCGAAAAAGTTGGCAATGCCTTTTTTATGTTGATTGAATACTTGCTCCGGAAGCAACAGTCTGAGTTAATACTCTACTGTTTTATTTTTATTTTTCCACCAAAGGAATACCACCAGAGTTATAGCGGTGATAATACAACCGATAGTTTGTGAAACAGTAACATCCATTCCCAGACCTTCGGGGGCGACAAAGATATAAGTCGAACAAACGGCTGTCATAAACAGGGCCGGGATCAGGGTGACGATGTACAGTTTTTTGGAACGCGTCAGGAAGACTGTCAGTGCCCAAAGGGTAAATACGGCCAACGTCTGGTTTGTCCAGGCAAAATAACGCCAGATCATATCGAAGCCGTCCTTATCTTTCAGGCTATAGAGCAATATACCGATCGCCACAATAAACAAAGGTATACAAATCACCAGACGGCTTACCATGCTTTTCTGTTCCTTATGCAGGAAGTCGGCTACAATCAAACGAGCCGAACGGAATGCCGTATCACCGGAAGTGATCGGAGCGGCAATAACTCCCAGGACAGCCAGGATACCTCCGACCGTACCCAGCCATTCTTTAGTGATACTATCTACAATTACAGCAGCATTACTTTCTCCCATTCCGTTATTATGATAGAAATAAGTTGCGGCAGCCGCCCAGATCAGGGCAACAATACCTTCCGTAATCATCGCGCCAAAGAAGACGGGACGTCCCATCTTTTCGCTCTTGATACAACGGGCCATCAACGGACTTTGTGTCGCATGGAACCCGGAAATAGCTCCGCAAGCAATACTTACAAACATTATCGGGAAAATAGGTAGATTCTCCGGATGCTTATTGGCTAACCCGTCCGTCAACTCAGGCAGGGGCGGATGGTTCACAAACAACATCACCAGAATGCCGACTGCCATAAACAGCAGAGCTGCGGCAAACAACGGGTAAATTTTTCCGATGATTTTATCAACCGGTAACAATGTAGCCAGGATATAATAGATAAATACCACGAATATCCAGAATGTAGCATCAAGATACTCCGGTGTCAGTTTCGCCAGCAAACCGGCCGGACCGGCTACAAAAACGGCACCGACCAATATCATCAGGACCACAGTGAAGCCGCGCATGAATTGCTTGAAGTTATTTCCAAGATAACGCCCGATAATCTCCGGGAGGCTTTCCCCGTTATGACGTAATGAAAGCATTCCCGCCAGGTAGTCATGGACAGCTCCGGCAAAGATCGTCCCCAAGACAATCCACAGGAAAGAAGCCGTACCGAACTTTGCGCCCATAATAGCACCGAAGATCGGACCAAGGCCGGCAATGTTCAGAAACTGAATCATAAAAACTTTCCAGGAAGACATCGGAATATAATCGACTCCGTCCTGATGGGTGTAAGCTGGGGTTGTACGGGAAGGGTCCACCCCGAAGATACGTTCTATAAAAGAACCGTAAATAAAATAGCCGGCAATAAGAGTTGCCAGGCAGCAGATAAAGGTTATCATTATAAAGAGTTATTAGAATGTTGGTCTATTCAGAAAAGGATATTTATCGATACACAAACGGGATATCCTGATGGTTTAGTTAGTATAAGATATGAGTGTTGATTTAAAAACTGTTTGTAATCGATTCCCCTCTCAAGAGGGGAATCAGTTACTCCCGTCACTATAAACTGATAACTCACATTTTCTATATCAGCTATTCAGCAAACGTTTTACCGTTTCAGAGATAGCACGTCCTTCCGCTTTACCGGCAAGGGCTTTAGAAGCTACGCCCATAACCTTACCCATGTCTTTCGGGCCTGCGGCACCCACCTGGGCAATAATGGCCTTCACCTCAACTTCCAGTTCTTCGGCTGTCATTTGCTTCGGAAGGTAAGTTTCAAGCACTTTTACCTGCGCCAGTTCGGCTTCAGCCAGATCGGCGCGACCTTGCTGAGTATAAATTTCAGCTGAGTCTTTGCCCTGTTTTACCAGCTTCTGAATAATCTTCAACGCATCGGCATCCGTCAGGGTATCGTTGGCTCCCGGAGCTGTCTTAGCTTCCAGGAAAAACTTCTTTACATTTCTCAATGTTTCGAGGGCAACTTTGTCTTTTGCCTTCATTGCGTTTTTAATGTCTTCACTGACTTTTTCAAACAAATCCATATCTAATTTCTTTTTTAAGAATTATCGGAAACTTATCACCTGCTTACCGCCCGTATCGGGTTTCTTCCCTTCGCTACGCGGCGCCGAAGGAGTCGTTGTCGCAGAAGATGAAACCGGGATCTCGCCGCCCATCACTTTGGAACGGGCACGGGCAATCACTTTCGGGTCACGGTTATAAGTAGGATTATCTTCGATCAGGGCGATCAGGGCATCGTCGTCCAGTTCATCCTGATTCAACACGACCGCTTTTGCACGGGCGGCCACACGGCGCATACGCTGGCCGGAAGCTCCGTAATATTTGTCGATCAGGTCTTTTTCGGCACGTTCCTTGTTCAAGCGTTCTTCTTCCAGACGCAGCTCCTCTTCGGTCATGCGGCCTTGCTCGATCTGACGCTTTTCGGCGATCTGAGGAATGTCTTCCATACCGAAACCGGTGGCAAGGATAGTCATTTTAACCTTTGTCCCCAACGTATTGTCGATTGCCGTACCCCAAATCACTTCGATGTCGCGTCCGAAGCGTGACATGAAATCGTGTACGTCATTCATTTCTTCCATACGCAGCTCAGCCTCTTCGCCAAACGATACGTTGAACAATATCTTTTTAGCATTGAACACGTCGTTGTTGTTCAGCAGCGGAGAGTTCAGAGCATCTTCTATTGCCTGACGCACACGACCTTCCCCTTCACCGAAACCGTTACTCATAAGAGCTACGCCACCGTCTTTCATAGTAGTATTGACATCGGCAAAGTCGAGATTGATAATACCCGGAAGAGTGATGATCTCGGCAATGCTCTTAGCGGCAATCGTCAAGGTATCATCGGCTTTTCCGAAAGCATTCGTCATGGTCAGGTCGGAATATATTTCACGAAGACGTTCGTTGTTGATCACCAGCAGAGCATCTACGTTCTTACTGATCTCTTCCACCCCGTTCAACGCCTGAATGATTTTGCGTTCACCTTCAAAGACGAAGGGGATTGTAACGATACCGACCGTCAGTATTCCCATATCCTTGGCAAAACGAGCGATTACCGGAGCGGCTCCCGTTCCCGTACCACCACCCATACCGGCAGTGATAAAGACCATCTTGGTACCGTCGCTCAGCATCTTGCGGATATCTTCCATACTTTCCTCGGCAGCCATCATGGCACGTTCGGGTTTGTTTCCGGCTCCCAGTCCCTGGGTGATATTACGCCCCAGCGGTACTTTGACCGGCACATCCGAGCGGTTCAGCGCCTGGTTGTCGGTGTTACACAGAACGAATGTAACATCATGTATACCTTCTTTGTACATGTGGGTAACAGCGTTACCACCACCGCCTCCAACACCAATTACTTTGATGATCTTAGGAGTATCTGTCGGATAATTGAAACTTAATATTGTGTCGTCCATTGTCTTCCGGTTTTATTACATTCGCTGTTGTTACTTTATATCGTCTTCGTCATCAAAGAGACTTTTACCAAACGTATCTATTCCCTTAGTCAGGCGTCCGAACAATCCGGGGCCTTTCTTCTTTTCCGGTTTCTTCTTAGGAGGCTCGGGAGCTTTCTTTGGTCCATCTTCAATCGGTTCCTCAATCTTCTTCTCCGGTATAGGATCTACCTTGGGCGGTATATAAAGGGCACAGTTTATTGTTCCTCTTGCCAGCAAACCGACAGCAACGGCATATTCGGGATTGTTGGCAATCATTTCCCCGCTTTCCACGATACCCTTACGCACGGCAGAATAACGCACGTCCATCTTCAAACGTTCGCGAATCACCTCCGGCAAGTTCTTCAGGGCGGCACCGCCACCGGTGATGATGATCCCCGCACCGAGCGAGTTCATCAGGCCGGTTGCTTCAAGGCGGGCATATACATTTTCGAGAATCTCCTTCATACGCGCCTCGATTACATTATTGAGGTCAGCGAGTTTGATCTCGCGCAATCCCATGCCATCAGCAGAACTTACCTGAATGCTCAGGTCGTTGTCTTTCTCCATCAAGGCACTGCCATAGGTCAGCTTTACGCGTTCTGCTTCGGCTTCAACCAGATGGAGACTGGTGATATCGCGGGTAATCAAATGGCCTCCGAAAGGAATGACGGAGAGGTTCACCAGCTGTCCGGCTTTATAGACCGTCAGCGTAGTCACTCCGGCACCGAAACCGATCAGGGCACAGCCCAGGTCCTTTTCATTGTCAGTCAGCACCACATCGGCCAAAGCCAGCGGCGAAACGACAATGTCGGCAATTTCTATTCTGGCACGGTCGGCAATACTGTTGATTACATAACGTTTCAACGAAGGCCGTCCGACAATCAGCTTATAGCGAGCTTCAATCCGGGTACAGGGAATGCCAACCGGATTAGGTTCAGGTTTATCGTCTAAAAAATAGGTAGGAGAAACGGCAGCCAGCACATCCAGCATATCCGGATGATAATTGCAGCATTCCTCATACAGGCCGCTGATGACCTCTTCCGTCACCACCCCGTCGGTACCCAATATCCGGGGAACGGTATGGTCGATAGAGCGCAACGACTGCCCGCCGATGCCGACATAAACCTTTCCGATGCGGGCACCGCCAAGTTTATTTTCCAGCTTCAGGATGAGTCGTTTAATCTTATTTGCTGTTTCTTCCACATTATATACACATCCTCTTCGTATACAGGTAGCGGAGTTCTCAACTTCGTAGGCAATAATCGAGAGGGCCCCCGTCGGGCTCTTCGTTCCTACCATACCGACCATGTGAGAAGAGCCAAGGTCGATGGCTGCTATAAAGTCTGTGTATGCCATATCATCTATCTTTTAGTACAAACAATCTGATCTTTGTATTTTAAATTTATTATACTGTATTTCTCCCAACCGACTTTCGGTATGACCTTGTCATAGAAGAGCCGGAGATTATCCAGCTTTTCCTGGAAATCGTCGAAAGTACCCAGTACAATACGGTGGTTCCCCACCCGGGGAATCAGTTCCACTTCGTTGTCAGGATGAACATAAATCTGTTCTATCTGATTATTCCAGAACTCATTCTCCTGCAAAAATAATGCAAATTTGTATAAGTCGGTTACCGCCAGCTCTTTTTCGACATATCCACTTACCAAAGGGACATCGGCGACGTAACGGAAACTGACCGGCATCGTAGTGCCGAGGTTATCCACGTAAAAGTTTCCCCGGGAGCTAATCACACGCAAGATAGGTATTTTTTGCTCAACTTCAAGCTTTACGATCCCCGAAGGTGTCTTATAGGCTTCGATACGGGCAATCATTTCGTTTTTTTTGAGTTCGGTTTCTATCCTGTCGGTGTTGATTGCATCCATAGGCTTCTTGATCGGGTTCAGATCAGCCTTTTTAAGGATCGTCACCAGATCGCTTTCGCTTACAAAATGTTTGTCGAGACTGTCTTTCACCACAACCTGAAGGTCCTGGCATACCTTATCCTGCCTCATTTCACGGAAGAAGAAGGATACAAACACGATGTAACAAAACAACAGTGTAGCGACTACTATGGAAACTATACGAATCACAATTTCTTATCCAATATTTGTTTAACAGGTTCGATCAGCCGGTCTATGTCGCCGGCTCCAACCATCAATACAACCTCAAACGTATTTGCCTCCTTCTCCACCAGGTCGAGCAGTTCGCTTTTACGAATCAACTTCTTGGCTGAGATGGTGACAGCATCGAATATGATTTCCGAAGTCACCCCCAGAATAGGCTCTTCACGTGCAGGATAAATATCCAGCAGGATCAGTTCGTCCAACAACGACAGGCTGGCGGCAAAGTCGGGAGCAAAGTCGCGTGTCCGGGTATACAGATGTGGCTGGAAGATACCCGTTACCTTGCGCCCGGCATAAAGTTCCTTCACAGATTGGATACTGGCAGCCAGTTCAGCCGGATGATGGGCATAATCGTCGATCAGGACGATAGCATCTTTCTTCAGATGGAAGTCGAAACGGCGTTTCGGACCAGCAAAGGAAGCCATGCCTTTTCTTATTTCTTCCGGAGTCACGCCGTTCAGCCAGGCAAGGGCAATAGCGGCAACCCCATTCTCTATATTTACTTTAACAGGAACACCCAGCTGAATGTCGGCAATACGGATATCCGGGCCAACGAAGTCGAAGTGGATCTCACCGTTTCCGATACGGATGTTTTCAGCATAAAAATCAGCTTCTTCTGCTCCGGTATAAGTATAGAGTTTCACACCCTCTTTCAGCCGGGGCGTCACGTTGATACCTTTCTTCATGAGCAGGCAACCGTCGGGACGGATCAGCGAGGTGAAATGTTCGAAACTTTCACGATAGGCTTCTGCCGTGCCGTAGATATCCAGATGGTCCGGGTCGGCGGCAGTGATGACAGCCATATAGGGTGTCAGCCAGTGAAAAGAGCGGTCGAACTCGTCTGCCTCGATCACGGTCAGGTCACTTTTATCGGACAACATCAGGTTACTGTCATAGTTCTTCAGGATACCTCCCAGGAAAGCATTACAACCGACATGTGATTGTTTCAGCAGGTGGGCAAGCATGGAAGAGGTCGTTGTCTTACCATGTGTTCCGGCAATGCAAAGTCCACGCGAACAATTGGTGATTTCGCCTAAGACACGGGCGCGTTTCATGATCTCGAAACCGTTCTGACGAAACCAGGCCAGCTCCGTATGCGTCTCGGGAACGGCGGGCGTATAGACAACCAAAGTCTTAGCCGGGTCCTTAAAAGCATCCGGTATCAAGGAGATATTATCTTCGTAATGAATAACGGCACCTTCACGGTTCAACTGTGCGGTCAGGTCGGACGGAGTCTTATCATATCCGGCTACTTGTTTTCCTTTTGAAAGGAAGTAACGGATCAGGGCACTCATCCCGATTCCTCCGGCTCCGACAAAATAAACGGCCGTTATCGTATTTATATTCATATTACCTTATATATTATGTATAGTGACTGGCTTTAACACCCCCCCTGCCCCCTCTCAAGAGGGGAAAGGGTACTCCCGTCGCTATAAATGTTCATCTATTTTTATCTATAATCTTTACTATCTCGTCAACAATACGGTCGGCACTCTGATGCTGGGCCAGTTGCTCTATATCACGACTCAACAAAGCCAGTTGCCCATCGTCGTGTACCACTTCAAGCGCCCTGGTTACCAGTTGCTGTTCAGCATCTTTATCTGAAACCATGATCGCTGCATCTTTGTTTACCAAAGCCATGGCATTCTTCGTCTGATGATCTTCCGCCACGTTGGGGGAAGGAACCAGGATGACAGGTTTCTTCAACAAGCAAAGTTCAGAAATAGAACTTGCTCCGGCACGGGAGATGATCAGGTCGGCAGCCGAATAGGCATAATCCATACGGGTGATAAAGTCGGAGCACCAGATGGGCATGCCGCGATAGGCTTTCAAATGCTTGGTGGCTTCGCTGTAATAATAACGCCCCGTCTGCCAAATCACCTGCACGTCGGAAGCGAACAATTTATCCAGGTCACCTTGTATGCTGCGATTGATCGTGCGGGCTCCCAAGCTACCGCCGACTACCAATATCGTTTTCTTTTCCGGAGAAAGACCAAAGAAAGCCAGCGCTTCCTCTTTCCTGTCGGTCGCTTCTTCCAGGTCCTTGCGGACAGGGTTTCCGGTAATCACAATCTTGTCGGCTGGAAAGAACTTCTCCATACCGTCGTAGGCGACACATATCTTCGAGGTCTTCTTTGCCAGCAACTTATTGGTTACTCCGGCATAAGAGTTTTGCTCCTGTATCAGGGTCGGAATGCCCAGCGAAGCCGCCATCCACAATGTCGGGCCGCTGGCATAGCCGCCCACTCCCACTGCAATGTCCGGACGAAACTCGCGGATCGTCTTCTTCGCCAGTCCGAGGCTTTTACGCAGACGGTTGAGCACTTTTATATTATTGAGCAGGTGGGCACGGTCGAAACCGCTCACCGGCAAACCTACTATTTCATAGCCGGCGGCCGGAACCTTTTCCATTTCCATCCGGTCTTCCGCACCTACAAATAAGATTTCCGCATCAGGAAAACGTTTCCTGAAAGTATTGGCAATAGAGATAGCCGGAAAGATATGTCCTCCGGTTCCGCCACCACTTATTATTATACGGTACTGTTCCTTCATTCTCTTGATTTTGTCTCTGTTACTACTTCTTCTGTCTCAGGCTGTGTGTCGGGCACCCAGTTGGAGATTTCTTCCTCCGTGATGGCTGGGGCAGCACCGGCGCCTTCGGTTTCATCTTCTTCCGGAAGTTCATCTTCCTCATTACCCATATTGGCTCCGAAACGGCTTACACTCAGGATGATCCCGAAATAAATACAGGATATCACCGTCGAAGTACCACCGCGGCTGACCAACGGCATCGGCTGGCCGGTTACCGGTATCAGGTTGACGGCCACCGCCATATTGGCAAGCGCCTGCACGACGACCAACAGGCCGCACCCGAGCACCAGGTATTTGGGAAAGGCTTTCTCGCACTTTCGCGCAATCATCCCGACTCGCACCAATAACATGATATAAAGCATCAGCACGAATACACCGCCTACCACACCCAATTCTTCAATAATGATCGCATAAATAAAGTCGGAATAGGCCTGAGGAAGAAAATCCCTCTGCTGACCATGACCGGGCAACTGTCCGAACACCCCTCCGCGTGCAATCGCGATCTTTGCATGAGAGACCTGGTAATTATCGTCGGTAATCTTATATACTCCGTTCTCGTCGGTATCCGATTCATGCCCGTCAAAGAAACGCTCCAAACGTCCCTGCCAGGTGCTGAAACGGTCCGGCAAATATTGGGTCACCCCAGCCGGCGTAAACCGCAGCAAGACAACGAAGAGGATAAGTGCCAATATCAGGACACCCGCCAGCTTCCCCAACTTCATCAATGGCAACTGGCCGATGAACATCATCAGGAAACAGACACCGAACAGCATAAACGCCGTCGAGAAGTTTTCCGGAAGAATCAACACACAGGTCACCCCCACCCCGATCAGTATGTATTTGAATATCTGGTCGTCGGTAAACCGGCTCCGCTTACTGAGCAGGAAGGCGATAAACACAATGGAGGCCAGCTTGGCAAACTCCGAAGGCTGGAACTGTATGCCGAATATCTCCAGCCAGCGGTGTGCATCGTTAGCATTGATCCCGACAAAGGGCGTGACAAGCAACATCAGCACCGAGACGGGCAGCAACAATATAAACGCCGGAAAGAACCGGCACGGGACATTGTGCAACAGCAAAACCAACACAAACCCGCCCAGCAGGAAAGTGGCATGACGAACGATCGGCGCCCAATGATTTGCGTTCTTGTAGGCAATCGTACTCGTGGCACTGAACACCTCAACAACCGAAATCAGGCACAGGAACATGAAGATGATCCATATCACCCGGTCGCCCTTAAATAATTTACTTGCCAGATCCATTCTATACTTGTCTTTTATTCAAATTAAAACTACGGCAATCTCCGGATTCCCGATATTTATATTTCCGATGACCGGAAGAGCACTGTTCCGACCATCAGAAGAGTGTTGTTCCACCCATCGGAAATTAAAGACTGCGCACGCAGGCCTTGAACTGGTCGCCGCGGTCTTCGTAACTCTTGAAGAGGTCGAAGCTGGCGCAACACGGGGATAACAAGACCGTATCTCCCTTTTCTGCCATTTTATACGCTTTGTTTACCGCTTCTTCCATCGAGCGGGCATCTTCTATCTGCGCTACTTTCCCATCGAAAAAGGCATGTAGCTTGGCATTGTCGACCCCCAGGAAGATCAAGGCACGTACTTTCTGTTTCACAAGTTCTTCAATCTCGGAGTAGTCGTTCCCCTTGTCTGTCCCGCCCAGTATCAGTACCAGCTTGGTAGTCATACTTTGCAAGGCATACCAGCAAGAGTTTACGTTTGTTGCTTTCGAATCGTTGATATAATCTACTCCGCGTACACGGGCAACCTTTTCCAGGCGGTGTTCCACCCCGGTAAAGTCACTCAGTGAAGCCCGTATATTCTCATTGTGGATATCGACCACCTTGGAGGCGATACCCGAAGCCAACGAATTGTACAGGTTATGTGTACCCGTTAATGCTAATAAGTCCTGATCCATTGTAAATGTTCCGTTTGAGGTTTCAATTACTATTTGCTTATTATCCGTATATCCCTTCACGCCGTCTTCATGTGTTTCGGCGAATGGGTAAAGAGTAGCCGCAGGATGGCGCTTGGCAATCTCGCGGGCAATGATCGGGTCGTCGTTCCAGAAAATAAATGCATCTTCAGACGTCTGGTTCTGAATGATGCGGAACTTGGCGTCCACATAATTCTGCATCTCGTAATTATAACGGTCCAGATGATCGGGCGTTATATTCAGCAAGATAGCTATATCCGCTTTGAAGTCGTACATGTTATCCAACTGGAAACTGCTCAGTTCGATGACATAGACCGCATGCGGTTCTTCTGCGACCTGTAAGGCCAGGCTGTTACCGACGTTTCCTGCCAACCCGACGTCCAGTCCGGCTTCTTTCAGGATGTGGTAGGTCAGCATGGTAGTCGTTGTTTTCCCATTGCTACCGGTGATACAGACCATTTTCGAGTCGGTGTATCGTCCGGCAAATTCGATCTCGGAGATAATATGCGTCCCCTGCGCTTTCAGCTTTTGGATGATCGGAGCCTTGTCGGGTATTCCCGGGCTCTTGATGATCTCGTCGGCATTCAGAATGTCGGCTTCGGTATGCTGTCCCTCTTCCCAACGGATTCCGTGGGTGTCCAGCATCTCCTTATACTTGGGTTTGATAGACGAAAAGTCGGAAACGAACACGTCAAATCCTTTCGCTTTCGCCAACACGGCAGCACCTGCACCGCTTTCTCCTCCCCCTAATACAACAATTCTTTCCACGTTTATATATATTTATTATCTCATCTTCAATGTGACGATCGTAATAACCGCCAGAATAATACCGATCAACCAGAAGCGCACCACGATCTTCGATTCGGGCACTACATTGAACGGTTTTTGTATCAACGCCTGTATGCCTGCATTCCCTGCTTTCTGGAAATGATGATGTAATGGCGTCATTTTAAATATGCGACGACCTTCGCCATACTTCTTCTTTGTATATTTAAAATAAGCAACCTGTGCCATCACCGAAATACTTTCAGCAAGAAAAATACCACAAAGAATCGGGATAAGCAACTCTTTACGGATAATTATGGCAAACACTGCTATAATACCTCCCAGCGTCAAACTACCCGTGTCGCCCATAAATACCTGTGCCGGATATGAATTATACCACAGGAAACCGACTGTCGCCCCGATAAAGGCAGCAGCAAAGACCACCAGTTCTTCCGCCCCCGGAATAAACATGATATTCAAGAAGGAAGCAAACTCGAAGTGAGACGACATATAAGCCAATATCCCCAGAGCAACCCCAATAATCGCTGAACTTCCGGCAGCCAGTCCGTCCAACCCGTCGGTCAGGTTCGCCCCGTTTGAAACGGCTGTCACCACAAAGATAGTCATCAGCACGAATACCAGCCACGCTGCTTCTTCCTTATAATCGCCCGCCCAGCTGACCAGTTGGGCATAATCAAAGTTATTGTTCTTCAGGAACGGGATCGTTGTCTTGGTCGACTTGGTTTCCACCGTATGATAATGTACTTCTTCAATCACATTATCATGACGCACCTCCATATTTTCTTTAATTACGACATCCGGACTCATAAACAACACCAGTCCGACAATCAACCCCAGACCGATCTGTCCGACAATCTTGAACTTGCCGTGCATCCCTTCCTTATTCTTGCGGAAGACTTTGATATAATCGTCAGCAAAACCGAGAGCACCCAGCCAGACGGTTGTCACCATCATCAGGATTACGTAAATATTGTTCAGCTTGGCGCAAAGCAATGTCGGGATCAAAATGGCAATGATAATAATGATACCTCCCATTGTCGGCGTACCTTTCTTACTCATCTGCCCTTCCAGTCCGAGGTTACGCACAGTTTCACCGATCTGCAATAACTGCAAACGATCGATGATCCGGCGGCCGATCGCTGTCGAGATGAACAAAGAGAGGATCAACGCCAGTCCGGAACGGAATGATACATACTTAAACATCCCCGCCCCAGGGAGATCCAGCTGATCCAGATAATTAAAAAGATAATACAACATAAAAAACTTCGTTTTCAGTTGACAGTTGACAAGTGACAGTTGACAGTTATTTGTGATGAACATTTAACTGTCAACTATCATCTGTCAACTGTCAACTATTAAATATATTTCTTATTACTTCGCGGTCGTCAAAATGATGTTTCACACCTTTTACTTCCTGATAATCTTCGTGTCCCTTGCCGGCAACAAGGATCACATCGCCTTTCTTCGCCAGCATGGCTGCCGTTTTGATGGCTTGCATACGGTCGGTGATACAGAGCGTACGTTCCATATCCGCCTTGCTTAGTCCGGCCACCATATCGTTGATGATATCGTCCGGTTCCTCAAAACGGGGGTTATCGGAAGTCAGGATGACCTGGTCGCTCAGCTTGGCGGCTTCCTTTGCCATCAACGGGCGTTTGCCTTTGTCACGGTTTCCTCCGGCACCCACTACGGTGATGATGCGGCCTCTGCCATTCAGCACCTCATCGATACCGTTCAACACATTCGTCAAGGCATCCGGTGTATGGGCATAGTCGACAATTGCCGTATAACCCTTCGGAGACTGTATCGTTTCAAAACGACCAGAAACCGAATGAAGCGTGCTTAACACAATCAGCGTCTCTTCCGGATCTTTGCCCAAAGAAACGGCAGTCCCGTAAACAGCCAGCAGGTTGTAGGCATTGAATCGGCCTACGAAATGAACAACCACCTCACGGCCGTTAATAATCATCTCAGTTCCTTCAAAGTGCGATTCAAGAATCTTTCCTTTGAAGTCTGCCAACGTACGCAACGAATAAGTCAGCTTCTTTGCTGCCGTATTCTGAAGCATTACCAAGCCTGATTTATCGTCGGCATTCGTCAAAGCGAAAGCGTTGGCAGGCAGGTCATCGAAGAATTTCTTCTTGGCTTTCAGATAATTCTCTACTGTTTTATGATAATCCAGATGGTCGCGTGTCAGGTTGGTAAAAATACCACCGTCGAACGAGAGACCACTGATACGCTTCTGGTCGATCGAATGGGAACTGACTTCCATAAAAGCATATTCGCATCCGGCTTCCACCATCCGTGCCATCAGGCTATGAAGGGTGATCGGGTCAGGTGTCGTATGATCAGTCGGAATCGCTTCGCCATCAATGTAATTGCATACAGTTGAAAGCAGGCCAACCTTATGTCCCATCTTACGGAACATTTCATATAATAAGGTAGCGATAGTCGTCTTACCGTTCGTTCCGGTAACGCCCACCAGCGTCAATTTATCCGAAGGATTGTCATACCAGGTCGAAACCAACTTACCCAATGCATCTGCCGAATCCTTCACCCGGATGAAAATGACATTTCTCCCGGAAGGATTTCCATTTTCTTCCGAAAGGGATGGAATTTCCTCGCAGACTACCGCTACGGCACCTTTGGCAATGGCCCCGTCGATATAAGCGTGACCGTCGACTGCCGTGCCTCTTACCGCCACGAACAAAAAGCCGTCTTCCACCTTACGGGAATCAGACTGGATACCTGCGATTTTTACATCATCTGTTCCAACGACTTCCAGTACATCCAACGTATGAATCAATTTCTTCAGTTCCATATTCTATCTGTTTACGGAGAGGTCCGGAAACCTCTCCTTTCTATTATTTTAATGTTAATCGTATTGTTTGTCCTTTGGCTATCCGTGTACCTGCTCCCATCGACTGGGAGGAAACACGTCCCATTCCATCCAATACAACCCTCAACCCGGCACTTTCGAGCAGGAAAACCGCATCTCTAGCGCCCATTCCGATCACATTCGGCACCAGGCCCTCACGGATTGTCAGATCACGCAGATGAAGTTCTTCTTCGCCTTCTTCACGCTTTGCGACAACCCACTTCGTCTCCAGACTGTCTGTATTTACATTGACATCGAGTTTATCCAATACATTTTCCAGTGCCTCCAGATTCCCGTTCTTTGCAGCCGGCAATATCACAGCCAATGAATCACGTTCCATATCACGCACATCAAACGACATATGGCTGGCATATACTTTCTCCGCAATGGCTTTTACCACGCCCCCGGACATCGTTCCACCGGACGGATAACCGATACGCGGACGACGGATAACGACAATGCAGGAATATTTCGGCTCATCGGCCGGGAAATATCCGCAAAAAGCAACCTGGTGCCCGCTTGTACGGTAAACACCGCCCGAAGCAATCTGCGCCGTACCTGTCTTTCCGGCTATACGGATGATATCCGAATGAACGGCTTTACCGGTTCCTTTCTCTACTACGCCCAGCAACATATCTTTGATAATCGCCAGTGTGTTATCCGAGCAGATGGAAGATTTCAACACCTCTGTCGAGAAACTCTGCACCGTCTTTCCGTTGTGCATGATCTCTTTGGTGAACATCGGGCGCACCATCTTTCCGCCGTTTGCAATGGCATTGAAGAATGTCAGCGTATAGATAGGCGGTATCTGCGTTTCATAACCGAAAGACATCCAGGGCAATGTTGTCTTCGACCAGTACAAGGTGGTATCGTTCGGCATACGTATCTTGGCACGTCCGGCTCCCGGGATTTCCAGGTTCAGCGGAATAGTCAGCCCCAGCTTATACAATCCTTCCACATATTTAGTCGGGTTCTTTTCGTATCCTTTCAGAATAATCTTCGCCACACCGATATTCGAAGAATACCAGATAGCCTGCTCCGCCGAGATACGACCGTAACCGCCTTTATTCATATTATGGTCGGTCATACGGGCACCTTTATACATATAAATACCTTTACCCACATCTACCGTATCGCTTGGCTGGCAGATTCCGTCTTCCAATGCTACCATCATAGAGGCGACTTTGAAGGTCGAACCCGGCTCTATCTCATCCGCTACTGCATGGTTCTTGGTTTCGGCATAAGCACCTTCACGGATACGGCCCATATTGGTGATCGCTTTCACCTCTCCTGTCGCCACTTCCATGACAACGGCTGTTCCGGATTCTGCGTCGATCTTCTTCAACATATCGACCAATGACTTCTCGGTTATATCCTGGATATTGATATCGATCGTAGTACGAATATCCATACCATCGACCGGTTCTATCTCAACAACATTCGTCCATCCGCCACCAACACGACGAACCGAACTCACTCCGGGTTCTCCCCGAAGCAAAGAGTCGTACTGCAACTCCAACCCGTTCTTTCCCTTGGTCACCCCTCCGGCTTCAATCTCACCGTAAATATCTCCGATAGTACGGGATGCCAGTGTCCCAAAGGGTTTCTGGCGCTGCACCATTTCTTTTGTATAGAATCCGCTCTTATAACGACTCAAACGGAGAAACGGGAATTTCTTCATCTCTTTCAGGTCGATATAAGAAGCACGCCCCTCATAAACGGGATACTGACGGCTTTTGCTATTCAGTCCGCGAAGTAGATGCGCCTTATAACCGGCCGGCGTACGGTTCTTAAATTTACGTGACAGATAAACGGAAAGCGAATCCACCCCGTTCACCTTCGAATTCCGGAACGTATCGACAGAAAATCCGTCGGCACGGAAGTCAATATAGGTATAATAACGAGGCACACTTGTAGCCATCAACTTTCCATCAGAAGAATAGATGTTTCCACGTCCGGGTAATATCAGACGGTTCGGGCGTTTCTGGCTTTCGGCCACCTTCTCCCATTTCTCCTTCTCCACAAAAGCTGTATCAAACGTGCGAAGCAATATGCCCACTGCTATAAGCCCCAATAATAGCACGACAAGAAAGTAACAGAATAATATACGGTTACTTTTCGGGGCGATTTCTATTGGTTCATTCTCTTCTGCCATATTTATTTGTATAATTCATACGGCGGAGTTTTGGCTCCTTCCAGTTCAATACCTTGTTCTTCAATCAATAATTCTACTTGCGACTGGCGGCTGTTGCCCGTCAGTTCCGATGAAATAGACAATGCCTCAAAACGAATGTCGCGCAAACGTTGTTGCAGGCGGTCGATCTCCCTTAGTTTCTGCATGCAGGTGTAGCGGTTGCCGATGAAGAAAAATATCATTATCACAACAAGCACAATCATTCTTGTGTGTTTAACGATAAAATCCTCGTTCAGGATACCACCGCCCAGCACATACAAAAGAGAAAGACGTTTCTCTTTTTTCTTTGACTTTTTACGTTGTTGTTTTTCCTCCATAACTCCCTTTTTTAGTTGACAAGTGACAGTTGACAGATATTTGTCGCAAACAAAACTGTCAACTGTCATCTGCAACTTGTCATCTTTTCTCCGCTATTCTTAATTTGGCACTTCTCGACCGGGGATTTCTTTCAATCTCCTCGTCGGAAGGCACAATTACTTTATTATTTACCATACGAAATGGCGTTTGTACGTTTCCGAAAAAGTCTTGTTCACTTTTTCCTTCAAAATTTCCTGTTTTCAGGAAGTTCTTTACCAACCTGTCTTCCAGAGAGTGGTAAGTGATTACAACCAAACGTCCGCCGGGCTTTAAGACCTGGAGGGTTTGTTGCAGCATTTCTTTCAGGGCACGCATTTCGTCGTTCACTTCGATACGAAGGGCCTGGAATGCCTGTGCCAGGAACTTTTTCTCTTTGTCTTTTCCGGTAAAGGGTTTAACCAGTTCCAGAAAGTCTCCGATTGTTTCTATCTTTTTGTTTTCACGTGTCCGAACAATCAATAAGGCCAACCTGCGGGCAACTTTCAGTTCACCGTAAAGGTAAAAAACATCGGCCAATGCTTCTTCCGTATAGTTGTTTACGATATCGGCAGCCGTCTGGCCGGCACGGGTGTTCATACGCATATCCAACGCTCCGTCGAAACGGAAAGAGAAACCACGGTCTTTATCATCGAAATGATGAGAGGAAACGCCCAGGTCGGCCAATAGCCCGTCCACTTCGCCGTCTACGCCGTGATAACGCATAAAATTATACAAATAACGGAAATTACTACGAACAAACACAAAACGGGAGTCGTCAGGAATATTATGTTCGGCGTCGGCATCCTGATCAAATCCGTAAAGTTCGCCTTCGCTATCCATCCGTTTCAGGATTTCGCGTGAATGTCCGCCACCTCCGAAGGTCACATCCACGTAGATACCCCCTTCTTGAATATTCAGGCCTTTCACGCTTTCATCGAGCATCACCGGTACATGATAGCTAGTCTCTTTCTCTTCCATTTTCTGTTTTACACGTTAAACTTTCCCTTAAACAAAAGTACCCTACTTCGTTGGCAACGGGCACTTTACTATATTTGTGGGTAAAATTAAACATTTATCAAATTACCTTCCAAGAAATATATGAGAAAAGTACAAAAAAGTTATCAACAGGTAAGGGAGACCTACTTTTCTCTTGATAGAAAAGTAGGCAAAAGATCAAGGCTGCACCCAAACAATAGTGTGGTTCTGCAATGGAACAAACAGGGAGATAAATACAATTTCCTCCCAAGAAGCCGGAGTTTCCTCGGGAGGAAATCAGAGTTCCCTGCCCAGGGAATTGTAATTTCCCAGGCAGGGAACGCCAGTTTCCAAAACAGGGAACTACGAGGAAACTGTAATAAATTAGTAATCAGTCTAGTTTAACAGAAACGACTTCTCCTTCTTTTATGGCTTTATGTAATAGTGTTTTTCCCTCGGATTTGACAGTAACTAACTGTTTTCCATTCTCACGGAGCACTTCGATATCGAATGTTGTATTAAATGCTTTTATTTTACGCAGGTTCATACTGTTCCATTCCGACGGCAAACGGGGAGTAAAAGTGAAGGATTTCAGTCCTGTCGGACGGATGCCAAACATTCCTTCTGTGATGATACGCCCATATAATCCGCTTTCTGCGGAAAGATGACGCTGACTTCCTTCCGGCCAGGCTTCGATAGCATAAGGTACGTGCTCACCTAGCAGGCGTTGATTGGAATAGAATTTCAGATATTCTGTTGCCTTCTCGGTTGCTCCACAGGCATATACGCCTCTCAAAGCATAAAGGGTGGAACGGTCCCAAAATGTTTCACTTCCTGCTTGGGTCAACAAACCGTTTTCCGTCCACAGGTGGGGAGAGAACAGGGCATTGATCGTACCTTCTTTGCGGTCAAAGATTCCAACAGTCAGAGGAATACAAATCCAGGAACGGAGGATATCGTTTCCTTCATAATATTGATACGTGTCAAAGCCTTCGACTTTGGCTCCGAAATAGTTTTCCATATTTTCCCGAAGGTCTCTTGCCTGTTTTTCATAAGCACTCAATACAGAAAAAGGCTTCTTCAAATCTTTTCCCAGATAGACAGCCGAACGCAACGCATCGTAATACAACGAAGAGGTACAAAGATTGGCTTTTCCGGCAGGAAAACGTCCTTCCAGTTCATCCGAATCGGAGGCGACCACACCTTTATCATTCAGGTTACGATGGCAATACTCCAGACACCATTCAATCAGAGGCCACAGCTCTTCGGCTTCCGCCTTGTCACCTCTTGCCAGGGCATAACGGGAAGCTCCGTAAGCGACCATTGCCGCATCACCACGATCGCCGGCCCCACCCCAGACATCAATACCTTCTGCGATGATTGAACTCGGTATCTTTTTGTACTCCGGATTCATGAAACGGGCAAAATGTTTAAACGAATTAAGGGCCGAGCCATTTCCGGCTTCATATCCGAGATAAGGGAAGAAGGGATTGATATATTCCGCCTGGTCGTTTGCCCAGATAGCGGCATAATATGACTCACCGCCAGGACCGTGCATCAATCCGCCTTTGGTATCGTAAATACTTTCAGCACCACGTATTTTGGCAAAGGCAAACATGGTATTGACAACAGGGTCCGGTGTTTCGAGAATCAGGTTATCCCAAAAGCCTGCAATCAGTTCTTTCCGCTCCTGAAGTTCTTTTTCCACATCGGGTTTCAATTCTGCTTCACCGTTTTTATAGCCGGTGATGGCAGCATAGAAAACAAGTTCTTCTTTCGGCTGAAGCTGCTTGGTCGCTGCCCCAATAATTTCCGAGACTAATTTATAACTGCCGTCCACTCCTTTTTCCGGGTCTGTGCTAATCACGGCACGCGATTCGGGCACTTCCACCGTAAGAGGCGAACTGCCTGTATTCCGAAGGATATACTTTTCATAAATGGCCGGTTTCGCCACCGCCGGGAAAATGATGCGTGTCAGTTCAGCCTTTGCATTACGCGATAATCCGATAGTACTCTCTACCGTCATTTTTCCATCCAGCGTAATCTTATTCACCTTTTCTCCGGATAACGATTGTCCGTTCACCGACACCATGTCCGTTGCATTCCAGGCAAAACGGCGCATCAGGCTGGCATGTGTATTGTTCGGGATAGTGCGCAACATGGGCCAAACCATACTTTTATTCAGTTCAAAAGAACCGTCCGCATTCACCCCGTAACGGAGCACAGTCGAAACTTTCAACCCGCTCATCTCAATATGGTCATAATGAGGGATACGGTCTTTGACATTCCAGGAGATACTGCCGTCGGGGTTGATCGACCAACGGTTTTGAGCAGAAAGAGTTCCGCCACAAACAAGGGTCCAGAATAAAAACACAAATAAAAATAACTTCTTCATAATACTATTGCTCTGTTTATCTTTTAATTGTGCAATGTATGAAAAAGTATTCACAAAAAAAATGAAGCTATAGGAAAAGTCTGTAAATAACACACAGACTTTTCCTGCAACTTCATTATCCTTCTAAAACTTGATTCTATTTAATTGCGCCGTCACGCCGCATCGATTTACCCGACCATATTCTCTGCGACGACCATTCTGCCGAAGGCTGAGACCAAAAAAGATCATCTGCCGGTAAACCTAAAGGCAAGAAGACAAATGCACATAAATACGTGCTACCGGTAGAGACATAGCTATCGGCAAGTTCCGGCTGATGGCCGCAAACACCAAGTGTCAACCACCCGTTTTCATCAAATGTCCCAGGAATAAGCTGGCGTTTCATCACAGCAGTAAGAGCACAACGAACCTGTCCTGGTGCAATATAGAGCGGAAGTTCTTTTCTTAATGCAACCTGCGAAAGCGCCTGGAATGCACCAAAGCGATAAGCAACCGATCGACCGATAATGGGATAAGTTCCTTCCGGTGATATCATTTTTTCCTGTTGTTCTGCATATCTTATCAGCCTCTTCCGTTGTACGTCATAGAAGTTTTCCGGATCCATATTCTTCTCACGCAATACTTCCAGAACATCCATCAACATCGGTTGGATTACATAGCTGTTATAATAATCAAAATGGAAATTAGGACCATCTCCATACCAACCGTCCCCTTTATACCATTCTTTATGTTTCTTCAAGGCATATTCAATCGGTCCCATTTCACATTCTCCGGTAAAATGAAGTAAAGCTGCTTCTATCGTAGCGGAGAACATCAGCCAATTACTTTCACCCGGTTTGATTTTTCTGGAAGATATAAAATTCTCTATGATTCTCTTCCGGGTTACATCATCCAGCTGTAACCATATTCCTTCTTCGCTTCGCAATAAACCTTGAGCAAAAAAGGCGGCATCGACCAACGGCTGTCCACCCGGCCCATCAAAACGAAGGTAATCGGGCAAAGCCGGATCCATCGCATTCTTTATTGCTCTTATGACCAATGCACGAAACTCTTTCCGTTGTTGTCCTTCATCCGTATTATCATCCGGCAAATTTAACCAGGGAGCAATACCACAGAATGAACGTCCCAACGCTTCCAGATGAGTTACACCAGCTCGCTGTCTTTCATGATACATCTCGACCGGCATGTTTTTCCTTAATGTATTCTCACTCAGATTTACATATACAGGTCTTACAATCTGCAACATTGTCTCCACCCAATATTTTCTAGCATCTTTCCCTGTTGATTGGGCTTGACCTTTGGGAATAGTAAATATAACTAAATATAAAAGGAGCCCTATTATTATTTTCGATTTCATTTCTTCTATTTTTCGTTATTAAATTTCAACATTTCCTTTCCTGCCAACAGAAATGCTCCCACACCATAAACTTCAGTCATATTAGATGTCACATCCTGGGGAGCTGCCGCTATCGGTTGGACAGAACCGAGTTTTCCTTCTTCATTGACATAACTTTTTAGAGCCTTCCATCCTTTTACGACAGCATTCTTATAATCCTTGCCTTCCAGTATATTATTATTTATCCCCCAGGCCAAACCATAGACAAAAAAGCCGGAAGCGCTATTTTCTGCCTGTGGATAAGCTTTATGGTCATACATACTGGCGTGCCATGAGCCTTTCTTATCCTGACAACGGATAACAGCGGCAGCCATTTCTTTATAAATATTCAAATAATAATTATATGTATAATGATCTTTGGGAAGATGTTCCAGTATAAGTGCCAATCCTCCGAAAACCCATCCATTACCACGTCCCCAGAATACTTTTGAACCGTTTTTCTCTTTTTTACCCAGATAGTTCTTGTCCCTGAAATACAGTCCGTCATCCTTACTGAATAAAGAGTCGGTTGTCAATTTGTATTCACGGTCCATATACTGAAGATATTTTTCATCCTTGGTCAGATTATACATTTCCACAAATACGGGCGGAGCCATGAAAAGCGCGTCACACCACCACCAACGTTTATTAGCGACCTTCTCGGCAGTCCACAAAGGCTCGTCCGAAGGATACCATACTATCTGATCCAATCTTTTCCGGACATTGTCGATCATTGCAGGATCTTTATATTTCCGATACATACCGACATACATTTGTGCCACACAAAGATCATCCGCATGATACACTCTTGGCAAAAAATCCCAGGAATTCTTTTGACCTATTCCCATCAGAAAATCATAATACTTTTTGTCATCGGTATAGTCAGCCCATTCAATCATGCCACGATAAAGGGCGCCGTTTGTCCAATCGAGATTCTTATGTTTAACTTTAGCGAAGTTATCTATTTGCCAGCCGGCAACCCGGTCGATAAGCTCCCGGTCATTCTGTTTATTCTTTCCTACCGCTACTCCTGCAATAAAAAGATAGCAGAAGACAGTAAATAAAACTTTTTTCATCTATACTTTTATTTAAGATTATCCAATATGATTCGGGAGCAAATATACTTAAAATACATGCTCCCGAATATCATTTCTATCCAATTAAATCATACGATTAATTGCTATATTCTGTTTCTGCCGCCATAGCCTCTTCTAAGTTATCAAACGGAGCAACATTGTATTCATAACCGGCATATCCCTTATTCTGGTTGATACGTCCTTCACGGTTTGCATCAATAGTACCTTGAGGTATCGGATAAAAGATATGATAAGGAGCAATCGTATATTCCACACCGGAACGTGTTTTTATACCTGAGTTATAGAAATTATTGTATTTAGAAACCCGTTGCCACCAATAGCTATTATCAGAGATTGTTTCTTCTGTATACGTCTGTCCAAACTCATCGGTTTGTCCGGTCAATGCGAAAATATAGGATACACGACTTAATTCAACATGACGCCATTCTTCCAGATACAGTTCACGCGCTCTTTCGTCCATGACAACTCCCATATTCATTTCTCCTGCGGTGAAAAGTTTTGAGCAATGGGCTCTTTTACGAATTGTATTCACATCCTCAGCCGCTTTGGCCGCATCTCCTTTCCACATATAGGCTTCTGCTCTCAAAAGATATGTTTCTGCCAGACGGAACATATACCAGTCGGCTTCTCCTCCTTCATAATTATTACTATTTTCATAATTAGGATCTTCTACCCAAGTTTTGTAATGAGGCCAGTTAAACCAATTTCGTATAGTATCAGTACACAGCAATTCTCCGTTATCACCATACAAACGAATGTTTTTTCCGGCATACGGATTTCCGTCCGTGAATAATTTAGGATGATTGTATTTAAATTTCTCCATAACCATCCAGTTACCCGATTCAACATTATGGCGCAAATCAGTCTGATCATCCAACCACAAGCCATATTGATTATAATTGGTTGGACGCATACGAGCAACTCCACGACCATAAGTTTTCTTATAGTTGAAGTGAGTCGTTGTAATATCCATACCTTGTTTTCCATCCGGAGTCATGATTCCGATAGCACCAGCCGCCGGCCAAAAAGGAACGGTGTTACGCATTGTCCTAATACGTATACTAGTTGAGGAAGATTCGTTGCGACAAATCATACAGAAGATTGCTTCTTTGTTTGTAGCAGCCATTTTATTTTCAGGTCTGTGTAAATCCCAAATAACATTACGCGTAACAGGATGAACATCCGGCATCGGATTAATAAATGTTCCGAAATTATCTGTCATCAAAGAATATCCCGAACCAGTAATCAGTAAATCAGCTTCCGCAATAGCTTTATCAAACTGTCCTGTTGCCAAATAACATTTGATTAACAAGTGACGGCAAGTACCTTTATTAACCATACCGGCTAAATCGGCTACTTCCGGTACATGCTGGACTGCATACTCCAAATCTTTTGTAATCATATCCAGAATAACCGAACGTTGCGTGGATTTATAATCAAATTTAGGACCTTGAACCTCTCTGGTAAACAAAGGTACATCTTTGAATTGAAATACCACATTAAAGTATCTATAGGCTCTATGGAAATAAGCTCTCCCCAGCATTTCGTCGTGTAACTGAGGATCCAACCCTTCTACATTATCAATATTTGTTATTATGGAATTCGCATATTTAATACCCGAGAAGGTTTGATCCCAAAAATATCCGTATCTTATTGTAGAAGCATTGTCCGCTGCAGAGGGCTGCATCAATGTGATAAGGTCAACGCCAACACCCGGAATTGAAGGTTGATCCGTTGTTCCATTAACAGCCATCTCCGAAAAGAGATATTCTGATGTGAAAGGAGCTCCATCGGCATTTTCCCAGTGAAAAAACATATTTCTTAAATGTTTATCACAAGTAGCCAAAGCAGATTCAAGACCTTCTTTCGTTGTAAAAGTCTTTGACGGCTCATAGAAAGAAAGCGGGTCCGGTTTCAAAAAATCTTCGGAGCATCCCGACATTATCAAGGCAGTAGAAGACACTGCTGCAATCAATATATGTTTGATATATTTCTTATTTTTCATATTTCACTGTTTTTTTATAAAGTTACACCTAAACCAAAATTGAATGAAACAGGAACTAAATTTCCGTATTCAGGATCATAATATTGCCATTCTTTTGTCCAACAAGCAACATTGCGGACACTTCCCGATACACGCAAACCTCCAATATGGAATTTAGACAGGTACTTTTTAGGAACATTATATTCTAAAGCAATACTTTCTAAACGGATAAACGATTTATCAATAATGCGCTGTCCTCCACTGGCCACATTCGAAGCCCCCAGACGTGCATAATTATTGGTCGGATTATCAGGAGTCCAATATTTCAGCTGATAAACGTTCTGACGTTCAGCCTGATACCCACTATTTATAAATTCTTCAGAACCTTTATGCCCCCATTTGGAATAAATGTTTACGGACACATTAAAATTCTTCCAAAAAGTGAAATCATTCCTGAACGACCAGCGGAAACGTGGAGAGGTAGAACCCTGAAATACTTTATCTTCGTTTGAATATCTTCTATTTTCAACATCATATATATCTTTAAATTTAGGGTCTCCCGGTACTTGTTTATACTTTGCAGCTTCCTCTTCTTCGCCTACCTGCCAGATTCCTTCATATTGATAATTCCATATTTCATTAATATCCTTACCAATAAACCATTTATTTTTTTGGTCATCCACTTCTTTACGTCCTATCACATTGCCATTTTCATCCACCACATCTTCAAAAGTATAATATAGATGCACAATCTTATTTCTGTTCAAAGAAAGATTGATGCTAGAACTCCATTCGAAGTTTTCGTTTTGAATGTTCAGTGTATTCAAAGTCAACTCAAAACCTTTATTCTGAACTTCCCCCAAATTGGTCATAATACTGGAGAAACCGGTAATATTCGACAAACTCTGATTCATAACCAAATCGGTTGTAGGCATGTTATAGTACTCTAAACTACCTGTAATACGATCATTCAGGAAACCATAATCCAGACCAAAGTTCCAAGAGGTCGTTCTTTCCCAACGCAAATTCGGATTTGCCATACGGCTGACATACAACATAGAGATTTCTTCTAAAGAACCGTTTGAACCAATATAAGCATAAGGACCCGATCCGGTTGTCAAGTTAGAAAGTGCATCATATATTCCGACACCACGATTACCGTTCGAACCCCAAGAAGCTCTTAATTTGCCACGACTCATCGGCTCCCAGGTAAAGAAATCTTCTTCCGTGAATGTCCAGGCCAAAGCCGCCGACCCAAAGATTGCTCTGGGATTTAATGTACCGAATGCAGAATATCCGTCACGACGGACAGATAACGTTGTCATATACTTATCATCATAGGCATAGAATAAACGTGCCAACAACGCATCACCCGTACTGTGAATATCGTCAGTAGAGAAAGAACTTTTCAATTTATCGGCACTATTTACATAATGTAAACCCAATGCATCGGTAGGAGTAAAATCCCTGGCATTTATTTTATCGGTCCAACGTCTATGTTCTTCCGCTTCCTGCGCTAATGTCAGGTTCACTTTATGTTTTTCAGCAAATGTATAATCCCAATTAATTGTATTATTCACCAACCATTCAAATCTCGACGTCTGTTCTCTGTTTACCGCACCGTTATGTTTGCTCTTCCACTCCGGATGTTGTGAAGATTCATGATAACGGTTATGATACCATTGGAAACGCGGAGTGAAATTCAATGTATAATTGATATTGAACGGCAGTTTGACTTTTGCTGTTAAAATAGTATTTAGCGTTGTATAGCCACGTTCCAAATCTTTATACTGTTTGTCAAAACGATAGTTATAGCCCATATTCAACGGATTCTCACCCATCGGATGCCATGCTAAACTTCCGTCATCTTCATACGGAGTAGAATATGGTGAGTTTTGCAGTAAAACATTTCCGGGAGCCACTGCCAAATTACCATCGGTACGATCCTGAAAATTCACATTAGCACCTAATGTCAGGAAATTACTTACAGTTGCATCCAATTTCAAATTAGAACGAATGCTCTTATAATCATCTCCTATAACCTGGCCTTTTGAATCCAGATAACCCATTGAAAAATAATAATTCATTTTCTCACCGCGACCAGAAATACTGGCATTATAATCCTGCTTAAAACCTGTACGATATGCTTCATCGTACCAATCATAGGTATTACCTGCAAAATAGTTTTCTTTTTCCTTATCGAATAATCCTAAACGACTTAACCATATTTCATCATCTGTGCCCTTGTCGACAGACATTGCTCTCCATTCATCAAGCGTCAATCCATATTTTGCCAAATTTTCAGAAGTAGGTTGTCTATACTTTCCGGGATTAACAAAACCTGTCTGGCTATCAAACCAATCAGAACGGAAGTCCAAATATCCGTCAGCATCATATACTTTACGCTGTCTGCCCATGGCTGTCACCCCCCAGTTAGCATCGAAACGAACACTCGGTTTATCTGATTTTCCTTTTTTAGTCGTAATGATTATAACACCATTTGCAGACTTAGCACCAAAAACGGCTGCGGAAGAAGCGTCTTTCAAAACATCTACCTGTTCAATATCCTGAGGATTAATTTCTGATAGTTCACCAAAGAATATAACATTATCAACCACAATCAAAGGATCATTATTTGCAGATAACGAACGCTGGCCACGAACCTGCAAAGAACCTCCGCCTTTTGCAGAAGAACTGACTCCGACATTCAGTCCGGGAACCCCAGTACGCAAAATATCCTGCACCGTAGTAATACCTTCTTTGAGCAATTTGTCGGGACGAACCTGGGAAACCGCTCCCGTAAGGTCTTTCTTACGCATCGTACCGTAACCTACTACTACAACCTCATCCAGTGTTTGAGTATCTTCCTTCAATTCGATAACAATATTTGTATTGTTTCCGACCCTAATTTCCTGAGAAACATAACCGATATAAGAAACAACAATAGTGGAAGAAGGAGAGATATTAATCGAGAACTTACCGTTCAAATCGGTAACCGTACCATTCGTTGTCCCTTTTTCAACAACATTCACTCCGATTATCGGCTCTCCATTCATATCGACCACATTACCTGTTATAGCCTTCGATTGAGTTACCTGCATAAATATACCTTTCTTATTCAGTACTATGTGCTTATCGCTTATGGTATAAGAGATATCGGCATTTTCAAACAGGCCGTCCAGAACTTCTGCAATAGGCTTTTCTATTGTAGATACAGTCACTTTATGGTTTACATCCACAATATTTTTATTGTAGAGGAAATGATATCCAGTCTGTTTTTCAATACTATTTATCACATCTTCTATTGTGGCATTTTCCATGTGTAAATTTAAGATGGCGTTTTGAGAATATGTATTCGTTGCCATAGCCAATGTTACACTCGTAAAAAGAAATAAAACGAACAATCTCATAACACGAAAAATTTTTATGACAAAACTTTGCCTTTCGATTTTTTTATCCGAAATGGAATTCATACTTTTGTTTGTTTAGTTAGAAAAATAAGGTTGACTAAAAACTTTTTTAATGACTGAACTATCAAAAGGAAAGGTGTGCGAGACCTTTCCTTTTTTTGTTTAATCACATATTAATCATATATATCACAACATCTTTATGTCATAGGCAATTAGATTTTAGGGTGAACAACTCGTTTTATATCCTCTCATCATATAAAAGACGTTTCAGCTATTTTTTCCCACATAAGGGATAATGTTTTTTTTCAAAAAAATAAAAGGTGAATGAATCACCTTTTATCTCTATAAACTTCTATCGTTTGTTTTTCATAAGTATTATTCTTATCCTTCACTCTTTTATTTTGTTTAAAAGATAAAGGGGCACTTAATCGTAATAATCGTAAAATCTCGTCCAACGACTCATATTCGAAAGTAGCCCGGTAAGGAGCATCCGCCAAAGTCGGATCTTTCAGTTCTATATTCACATTGAAGGTCAGCCCCAGACGCTTAAAGACGTATGAAAGAGGATCATCCCTAAATATCATCAATCCATCCTTCCAGGCACACCATTTGTAAGGATCTGTCTTTATTATCTGGCAACGATTTGTCTGACTGTTAAAAGAGGCACGTTCTCCCGGTACCATCGCAACAGGTGAAGAGTTCCCAAAAGCAACGTCAATCTTTCCGTTTACCATTGTGACAGAAGTGATAGAATCCTTATTGTATGCTTCTATATTAAAAGCCGTACCAGTAGCTTTAAGGATTACTTGACCGGTTTTTACAATAAAAGGATTTTCCTTGTCCGACTGTACTTCAAAATAACCTTCGCCATTCAAATACACATCCCGTTCTCCTTTTCGGAAAACCAAAGGATATTTCAACGAACTTCCGCCATTCAACCAAACATTGGTTCCATCAGGCAAACGGACTTCAGAGAAAGTTCCATGAGGCGACTTTACCTCCTGATATTCTATTGTATCATACAAACCGCTATCTTTATCCAGATACAAATAAGTGCAGAATATCAATAAAGGTATAATGAGAATCGCTGCCGCACGTTGCCAATAAACTACCAATGTGCGAACCATATTCCTCTTTGTAGCTGCGATATTTGCAAGAATATTTTTCCTGGCTTCAAATACGTTAATCTCAGAAGGGTTAAAAGCGGGATTCATTACTTGCCAAATGTTACGCATTTCCTGAAAACAACGTTCATTATCAGAAAATTGACTCACCCAATCTTCCAGTTCACGACGCTCTTCATTTGTCGCTTTTCCTGAAAGATAAGCGGTTATAATAGATTGTATTTGATCTTTATCTGTCATTATTTCTTTTTTATAGTATTAAGACGTCCCGAAAACTTTTTTCCACATCGTTTGTAACTTTTTTAGGGAATACCGATTGAAAGTAAAAGGATAAAAAAATCTTTCAATTGTTTCCTCAACAGTTCTAATGTCTTACTCACACGAACCTCTACTGTTCGTTCCGATACATTCAATTTCTCTGCAATCTCCCTGTATTTCAAACCTTCAAAACGATTCAACTCAAATGCTTCTCGATATAAGTCAGGGATTTGTTGCAATGCATTATGAAGATGATCATGTAAATCGGAATACAATATATAATTTTCTGTATCATAGCAATCCAGTACACTATCCTTATAATTTTCCTCATACTGACGCACAACTTCCAAATGTCGGAATTCATCCAGGCAACTGTTTCGAACAGATCTTAACAGGAAAGATTTTAATGAGGTTTCTATCTGAATGTTCTTTCTTTCGTTCCATAACTTCAAAAAGATGGATTGGACGATATCTTCACAGACTTGTTTATTTTTTATAAAGTTCCCGCCAAACAGCACTAAATCAACATAATATGACTGAAAGATTAATGAGAAAGCTTCTTCATTATCCTGCTTAATTGCGGACAACAAATATTGCTCTTGCGACAAATCTAGTTTACTCATTATAAATCACTTATCAGACGTTTTTTACTTAAATTAACTGACTAAATTAATCGGTCGTTTTTTTTAGTCACGCAGCTAAGGTAAAGACATTTTTTTAGTTCTCATTAATGATTAACACAAAAAGTACTGTAAATAGGTGATTTAGCCCCTACTTCTAAAGTTTTTTTATCGCAATATTTCACTTATCCCTTCATCCGATTTCATGACTAATTAAAACGACCGTTTTTTCTAGTCATTCGATAATATTCAACCAAACACAACCAACAAAGCCCCTACGACACAAGATCGCAGAGGCTGTTTTTTTCTGTATTCCTTCCTCACGGGAGAAATTACAGTAAGAACTTTATTTTATTACTTAATATTAATAACCACTTGTTCGCCTGTCACAGGGTAATTGATGGATAGTCTAGGCGTTGCATGCAACGCCTAGACTCCAACTCGTGGAAATTTTAGAATTTATTTTTGATTATAAATTATCTTATTTTACGATTGCCTTAACAGCAGCTTCGCCTTCAACAGCTACTACAACTACACCTGCAGGAACAGAGATTGTAGCTTCGCTAGAAGTGATTACTGTGTTAGCAATTGTCTGACCAAGAACATTGCTGATAGCAACAGTCTTACCTTCAGCACCCTTAATGATAACGGCACCGTTAGTTGCAACTACTGATACTTCAGAAGCGCTGATGCTTTCATTGTCTGTTGCCATATCGTCAGCAGCACCCTTTTCGATGTTGAAGATCAAAGCAGCATCACCACCAGTCTTAGCATCATCGAAAGAAGCATCCATAGCAGACAATACCAAGCAGTTATTCTGGTTCTTGATCCATGCTGCATTCTTCGGAGCTATAGGAGCTACAGCATTTGATTCGATCAAGAATGCGCGATCTTCTTCTACTTCGTTAGCAGCCTTAGTCGGGTCGATATAACGGAATGACCAAGTGTAGTTGTGATGTTTGTCTTCCTTAACAGTAGCTTTCATGTTAATAGAAGAGATCTTCTTAGCTTCAAGAGCTTTCTTAACATCATCCATATTCAGATCTTTTGTTGCAATATTTGCAAATGTGTTACCCAAGATATAGATTACGCTATCCTGTTCTACTGCATCTACGAAACCTACACGAACATATTTACCGAATTTGTAAAGTTGTTTTTCCGTAACAACTTCTGCATCTGTAGAGTCAGCGAAGCTAACCAACAGTTTGTAACGGTTGAAGCCTTCTACAGCCGGAGTTGCGTGGATACAATCTTCTGGTCCGCATTCTTCGCCAGCAGCATTCATGTGCTTGTGGTTAGTTGCATCACAAGGAATGTTTTCAGAACCTTCGTTTACAGTTTCGCTTACATAGATTAAGTATTGCGGTTTGATATTATACTGTGCAGATTTACCAATGTTGTACGGACGTACATTGAATGACAGACCAGCTTCAGCAATATTAGCAGCACCGATACCTAAGTAGCTCATACCTTCACGCTTGAAGTTTACGTTAGTTTCGTCCATCAAGTAGTCGTTTACGTATGCTTCTTTGAACTTCAAGAGCTTAGTTGCATCTTCATTACCTTCTACAGCGCCATCCAATTTAACATTGTTGAAACGACGATACAGAGGTTGGTCAGTTAAACCGATAGAGAAAGCAGATGTTCTAACTTCATCAATAACCTGTTGTTGCAACAGGGCAGTTAAGCTCTGGTCAGCAACACCGGCTTTAAATTTAAATGATTTATCTGTTTCTTCCAGATTTGCAGCATCAATAAATGCATAATAGCAAGTAGCATCCAATTGATTGTTTTCTTTGAAGAAGAATTTGCTTGCAGCAGTTTTATCTGTGATCACAAAGTTATTTTCTTCACCTAAAGCAATAACAGCATTCTTAGTGTGGATTGTATAAGACTCTCTCTTCAACTGAGCCAAACCATTAATTCTCTTTTTAACGTCTGCTGTTACTTTATAACCATAATCAGCTGCTACGTTACCATTAACCGGTTTGATTTCGAAATAAGTCGGAGTATCCTGCAATACATTCAATTTGTTGCTACCAGCCACCTGAGCAATGTATTTTTCCATTGTATAAGGGTTGAAGTAGTTGAATGCATAGTTAGTAATCATCAACTCATCCTTAGTCAGATATTTGTAACCAAGATGTTCATCTCCTAAGATATTTGCATCTGTAATTTTTGTAATAACTAAAGAGTCAGCTGCAAGATCTGCACAGAAATATTTAGAAGAACCGGTAGCCTGAGTAAACTGATAAGTTCCATTCAAGCTTGCATATTCACGGTTTGCAACTTCCACAGGAGAAGTAGCAGCGAAATATTCAGAAGTTTTAGTTTTCAGAACAACCCACTGGTAAGCCGGCATGTGGTCAACATTCTGTTCGTCAGCGTCAACGCTCACCCATTCTTCTTTTGCACCATCGATATGGATCGGAGATGCGTAATATTTATTAGTTTTAGCATTGCGGATGAAATATACACCGTCTTCCAAAGATACTCTGTCAGTATCGCTTTCTTTGCAAGAAGTGAAACCTAATACGATATCAGTTTCTTTCTTTTCACCAATTGTTACGACACGAATTTGATCTTCTTTTACCAAATCCTGAACTGTTACATAGTTCTTGTCATCAGCATTAGCAGTGATAGTAGTCGGTGTTGCTGCCTTCCAACCATCAGCAGTCGGAGCTTCAATGATAGTCTTCACCTGAATAACCAAAGAGTCATTTGTCGGGAAATAAGTGAATAAGAATTGACCATGCTCTTTCAAAGAGCTAGCTTTCAATGCATCCAGATCATTCATATAATTAAATGCAAGGAACATAGAACCAGTTGTGTTGATGAAAGCAGTATCAACAAACAAAGCTTTAGCGTCTTCTTTTCTTGTAATATAAACAAATTCGTCTTCTGCATCAGCAGCTAAGAAAAATTCCTGGCTGAACGGATTTTTCAAACTTGTTTTGTTTGCATCCGGAGTAAATGTCAGCTTAACGCCAGCATCTTCTTTCTGAATACCCAGTTTAGTGTTGATCTGCTTTGCATTCAAAGTAACAGCATCAGCTTTAACCAAAGAGAAAGTAGTAGTAAAAGTTGTAGCTGCATTACTTGCTAAGTCTTTCTTTAAAACTACAGTACCATTATCAACAACGAATCCTACTACAGAGTCTGTTGTAAAATAAGAATACAGAGGCTTTTCATTTACCAGAGTTTCATAAGTAGGAGAAAATGCCCAACCACTGACCTCACCACCAACTTCAGGAGCAACAGTTGTTGCTGTAGCACCAGCAGCAAATTCTTCCATTGTAATAGACAGCAATGCTTCAGCGCCTTTGTTTACAAAATCAAAATAAGGAGCTTTTCCCTTATTTTCTTCTGTAACAGTGACACACCACAAAGTACTTGCCACATTGTCAGCTTCAATAGCATCAACAACACTTAACTTTCCGTCTTCATTAATCGACAAGAACTGACCGCCGTCTGTTTTCAGTTGATACAAACCACTATTGGTTCCTTCAACTAAAGAAGTAACGTTGTCTGCTGCAAAAACAGATGTTGCACCTAACAATGCTACACCTGCCAAAAGAGTAGAAAACTTTTTGTTCATAATTTAAAATTTAATATTAATACTAAAGTGTAATAAGTTCAATTCACAATTGAAACGCCCCGCTTTCTTGATAAATGGCGAGTTTAATCGTTCCTTTAATCTCGCCATTTTTTTTAGGGGCCTTTCCTTTCGTTTGTGAAAGGCCCTGTTTTGTACATCGTTTGCTATTCGATTGATAAGAAAGCATATAGACAGATAAAAAATATCTTAAAAAGAATGGTTGGTATGAAACTAATTCTTACTTTTGTTGACGAGAAAAAAGGAACGTTTTTTCTCGTCACGGCATTTTCTCGACCATCTCCCTATTCATCAATCAATTACACGCTGTTTTTTCACACATTTTACATTCAATAATATTAATGTACGGGCGTACATTAATATATATCTATATAGCTTTTCTTTCAGCACTTTACAACACATACCCAATAATCCTACTAGAACTAAGAAAATGTACCGAATAATTAATTCTTTATATCAGGAGATTTATTACCTTTGGTACGGACTTTTAAATACGAAAGGAATACATTACATAAATGTAAAGCATACCTTACATATTTGTATTCCTAACCTTACATTTATGGAAAGAAATTGTTTCATAAATAAGATTAGGGAGAAAAATCCTTAATAGTCATAACGTTAAACCTTAAATATCAGGAGGAATATGAGTATTGAATACGACTTATTTGCCAATCCACCCAGGAATGGGGAAGAGAAGCCGACGTTACATGCCAGAGCTATCAATATCCAGACCGTCGATACCAACGAACTGGCGCGGATGATCGAGAGCATGAGCACTTTCACGACGGCCGATATCAAAGGGGCAATCAAGGCAATCAGCGAACGGTTGTACTTCTGTCTCAGTAATAGCCAGAGCGTACATCTGGAAGGGATTGGTACGTTTTCGGTGACGCTGAAATGCAAGCAGCAGGTGGAAAACAAAAAAGATATACGCTCGGCATCCATTGAGTTTAAGAACGTGGAGTTCCGTGCTGATCCGGAGTTGAAGAAACGTTTCCGGGGCGTTCGTATCGAACGGCGGGAAGGGACCGGCGAGAAAAAAAACTACAATGCCGATATCCGGCAGAAACGTATCCTGTGGTATATAAAAAACTATGGGACAATCAACCTGACGGTTGCTGCCAGCCTGAACCAATGCACGCGGCAAAAGACTAAAAAAGATCTGGAACAGCTGCTTGAAGACAATCAGATACAAAAGAGCTGGTGCGGAAAACGGGCTTTCTACACCAGGCGTTCGCCCCAGCAACCAACAGCCGGCCCGTTACCTAACGACCCAACGGAATAATATGGAACTATACACCGCTATCAAAATACCCAAGCCTCCTTTCTGGTTTTCCTGGCAGGAACGCATCTTACTGCTCGGTTCCTGTTTTGCGGAAAATATCGGGGCGAAGCTGGCTGAGAACAAGTTCAATGTCGATATTAATCCGTTCGGAACACTGTATAATCCGGCATCCATCGCTGCCGCATTGCGAATGCTGCTGCATCCGGAGCGGTTTACAGCAAATAATTTATTCCGGCACGAAGGCGTATATCATAGTTTTACGCACCACAGCCGTTTCTCTTCCACCTCGGAAACAGAGTGTCTGGAAAATATTAACGACAGGCTGTTTGCCTCGGCACAAGAAATCAGGAAGACCGGATATATGGTGATTACACTGGGGACTGCCTATGTCTACCGACTGAAAAGCTCCGGCCAGGTGGTGGCAAACTGCCATAAGCTACCGGAGAAAATGTTTAACCGCTCGATGCTATCCGTGGCAGAGATTGTGTCGGAATGGAAGGAATTGTTGCTCTCTTTATGGGAGCAATGCCCGGACCTGAAGATACTTTTCACCGTCAGTCCGATACGCCATTGGAAGGACGGGGCACATGGCAATCAACTCAGTAAGGCCACTTTGCTACTGGCAACCGATACGCTCCAGACGGCCTATCCGGAACGGATCGCTTACTTCCCAGCCTACGAAATCATGATGGACGAGCTGCGCGATTACCGCTTCTATGCAACCGACATGCTGCATCCTTCGGAGCTCGCTGTTGATTATATTTGGCAACGTTTTACAGAAAATTTCTTATCCGATGAAACGAAAGGCTTTCTTAAAGAATGGGCAGAGATCCAAAAGGCTATTAATCACCGCCCGTTCCAGCCCGAAAGTGAAGCCTATAAACGCTTCATCTCGCAAACTTTGTTAAAGATGAAACGAATTAACGAGAAATTTCCTTCCTTTGATAGTACAAAAGAGATGGAAATAATAAAGTCTAAACTAATGTAAAGAATGGAATACTCAATAAAAGAAATCGTCAGAATTATCGGTGCGCAGGCAAACAACTTGCAAGATAGCACCATCAGCATTTTGCTGACTGACAGTCGCCGGCTTTCTTTTCCGGAACAAAGTCTCTTCTTTGCCCTTAAGACAAAGACCAACGACGGACACAGATATATAAAGGAACTCTACAAACTGCGCGTCCGCAATTTTGTAGTGAGCGAAATGCTTCCGGAGTTCGAATCGCTCGGAGAAGCAAACTTCCTGGTGGTAAAAGACACGTTGAAAGCACTTCAAAAACTGGCTACCCATCACCGGAAACAGTTCAATATCCCGGTGATCGGCATTACAGGGAGTAACGGAAAAACGATTGTAAAGGAGTTCCTTTATCAACTATTGCACAAGGAATTCAATATTGTCCGCTCGCCGCGCAGTTACAATTCACAGTTGGGTGTGCCGCTATCTGTCTGGCAGATAAGCGACAAGAATACGCTGGGAATCTTTGAAGCCGGCATTTCCCAACCGGATGAAATGGAAAACCTGCGCCCGATCATTTCTCCGACTATCGGTGTTATTACCAATATCGGAGAAGCACATCAGGAAAATTTCATTTCCACCACGCAGAAATGCCTGGAGAAACTGACGTTGTTCAATGAATGCGAAGCCATTATATATGATGGGGATGATGCGTTTATATCCAACTGTATCGAATCGGCCTGCCTTTCACATAAGGCGATTGCTTGGAGCCGGACAGATTCCGAAGCGCCGCTTTACATCGAAAAGATCGAAAAGAAAGAGGCGGAAACAGTCATCCTTTGTACACTGCTCGGGCTAACTCAGAAATATGTCATTCCTTTCACCGACGATGCTTCCATCGAAAATGTGATCCATTGCCTGGCAGTAATGCTTTATTTAAAGCCGACCAGCGTAAATGATGCAAACAAATTTGCCAGGTTGGAGCCTGTCGCCATGCGTCTCGACGTAAAACAAGGCATCAACAATTGCATGCTGATCAACGACACATACAACTCTGATATCAACTCGCTGGATATCGCCCTCGACTTCCAGCAGAGCCGTCATGTGGACAAGAACCTGAAATGTACGTTGATCCTCTCCGATATCCTGCAATCAGGCACCTTGCCCAAGTCGCTTTACAAAAAGGTTGCCGACCTGGTTCGCCGTAAAAACATCGACCGGATTATCGGTATCGGACGGGACCTGAAAGAATACGGCAGTGCATTCGATATCGAAAAGGAATTTTACCTCAGCACGGATGAGTTCCTCAAATCACCGACATTCAAGAAATTCAAAGACGAACTGATCCTGATAAAAGGTTCACGCCACTTCCACTTCGAACGTATCTCCGAGTTACTGGAAAAGAAAGTGCATGAAACGATCCTCGAAGTAAATCTGGACGCGGTTGTGCACAACTTCAACTATTACCGTTCGAAGCTGAAACCGGAAACCAAGATGGTTTGTATGGTAAAAGCGTTCGGATACGGGGCAGGTTCATACGAACTGGCTAAAACGTTACAGGAACATCGTTGCGATTACCTGGCTGTTGCCGTTGCCGATGAAGGGGCGGAACTCCGTAAAGAGGGCATCTCAATCCCTATTATCGTAATGAATCCGGAGTTCAGCAGTTTCAATGTCTTGTTTGAAAACAACCTGGAGCCGGAGATATATAGCTTCCGCCTGCTGGATGCCATGATAAAGGAAACGGAACGCCGGGGAATCACCTCCTACCCGATCCATATCAAGATAGACACAGGAATGCACCGTCTGGGATTCCAACCGGATGACGTCCCCGCGATCTGTGAACGACTGAAAGAACAAAGCGGCGTAACGGCACGTTCTGTATTCTCCCATCTGGTGGGAAGCGACTCATCCATCTTCGATGATTTCACAAAGAAACAACTGGATACATTTACTCAGGCGGCTGCCGAACTGGAAAACGGCCTGGAGTATAAAGTCATCAAACATATCCTGAACTCTGCCGGCATCGAACGTTTCACGGACTATCAAATGGATATGGTCCGCCTGGGAATCGGACTATACGGTGTAAGTGCTTCCGGCATAAAAGGCCTGCGCAATGTCAGTACCCTGCGTACCACCATCCTTCAGATACAACATGTCCCGGCTGGCGACTCCATCGGTTACAGCCGTCGTACTTATGTGGACCGTGATTCACGTATCGCCATTATCCCGATCGGTTATGCCGACGGCCTGGACCGTCATTTCAGTAACCGGGGAGGCGAAGTCTCCATCAGTGGAAAACGCTGTCCGATCGTCGGAAATATCTGTATGGATGCCTGCATGATCGACGTGACCGACACAGACGCCCAGGAAGGCGACCCGGTCATCGTCTTCGGCGAAGAACTTCCGGTAAGCGAACTGTCCGACAAACTGAAAACTATACCTTACGAGATACTTACTTCAATTTCTCCACGGGTAAAAAGAGTTTATTACAGGGAATAACTGTACATTATCAAATAATAAAATCCCGGATATAAGATTGGTTATACCCGGGATTTTTATTTTTTATTCTTCTCCCAAAAACAATTCTGACATATTATCAATAACAATTTTCAACCAAAAGCCAATTAGTTCTTTAAACAACTAATTAGACGTAGTTCACACAAGACTCTGGTCGATCATTACAAGCCCTCTCCTTTATCAAGAATAAAAAAGGCTGTATTCCGCCATTAGGACATCCTGTCAGAGCGCTGATACAAAGCAAACTACACGAAATTGAATAATATTCTACTCTCCTATTCATAAGTCTCATTTTACAAAAAAAATCAGATTGTTGTATTACTTAAGTAGGAATCAGGTACTAACTGGAACTTTTCTTCATTTTTACTTTGCCCCGTCAATATCATATTTAATATTTAAATACAATGCAAATATAAATAAATATTTTTAATAATAAATACTTTAAATGAAAATATATTTCATATTTACCTTTAAAAGGCTTTCTTGAAGAATACTCCAAAGACAAAAAATAGTATATCATATGCAGACACATCTCCTCAGATATTACATACTTCTGCACATGTTACTTGAAATACAAGGCGTATATAAACAATCGCCTAAAATATCCACAAAATCAACTTTAAGGTTCGCACTATACCAGAGTCTTGTGTGAACTATGTTAATTTAATATTTAATATTATTTGTTTCAATACTCAAATAACAAAACAAATAATATCTCTGACACACAAACTATACACACTAAAAGAATTAAGTATTTATCAACACAATCGGAGGAATAACAGAACAAATACCTCCTTCAAAATATATAATATTTTATACAATAATACCCAAAACATATTGCCCTTAACGTTCAGAATAATTACCTATAAGTTACCGGAAATATCATTTATACTATCAGCCAAGAAGTTTTTAGGATTTGAAAACAAATATCCAAACCGATTAGGTTTTAAGAAATTTATTTTTACCCAACAAAAGGGAATAAAGAATACACATAAAAATCATATTGTCTCACTAAAAATCTATGCCTATGGATATTAGAAAAATCACAAAACATCATTCCTAGCAAAACAAATTAAATGAATTGTTCACACAGCGATAAATTATGCTGGCTTAATCCATTGATATTATCAATCAAAGAAAAAGATAAAAAAAACTTTTTACTATAAACTAAACATAAAAATATTATGAAAAGAAATGCATGGATTCTTTTGCTTATTACCCTACTACCTGTTATGGCATGGGGACAAAACAAAATAAGCGTCAAAGGAATTGTTTATGACAACTATAACATGACCATACCGGGGGCATCTGTCGTCGAGAAAGGGACACAGAACGGAACTGTCACAGATATGGACGGTAATTTTACGATACAAGTAAATGCCGGTTCCAAAATAGAGGTCTCTTTCATCGGATATAAAACGATGGAAGTAACTGCTACCGACAAACAAATACTAAAAGTAACTTTAGCGGAAGATTCACAACAACTGGAAGAAGTGATCGTTACCGGTTACGGAGGAACACAGGTTCGCTCTAAAGTAACCTCGGCAATATCTAAAGTAAATGAAAAAGACCTGGTCATTGGCATAAAGGCTAACCCGGCAGCAGCATTAGCAGGAACTGTTTCCGGACTGGTTGTACAACAAAACTCAGGAAAACCAGGAAGTGTACCTACTGTTGTTCTACGTGGAGGCGCTTCGTTAAACGGAAGTGGAAGCCCTCTATATGTTATTGATGGTATTGTACGTACAATCAGTGACTTCAATCCGGAAGACATAGAATCGATGGAAGTTTTAAAAGACGCTGCTGCAACCTCCATTTATGGTGCCCGTGCTAATAATGGTGTAATCCTCATCACAACTAAAAGAGGTAAAAAAGGGAAGGCGGAAGTTTCTTTTAAAGCGAAAGAAGGATTGAGTTATATGGGATATTTACCTGAATTCCTGAATGCAGGAGATTACCTTCACTGGCAGCGTATGGGCATTAAAAATGCGGCCTCTTCGGGAAACTCCACTACCGAAAGCTGGATGTCTTTATTAAAACAAGCCAACGGTTACGGTACCGGCAACTTAATCTATGACCCGAACACAGGAGTTGTTCTGGACGGAAACAAGGATGCCAGAGCCATCTATAGCACGATGATCTTAAATGATCAAAACCGTTACAAATTAAATCAAGGGTGGCGAACGATGACAGATCCGGTATACGGTGATGAATTACTGTACACCGAAACAAATTTTCGTGACGAAGCTTTCCGTAAAGTAGCACTGACACAAGACTATAATATTTCAATCACCGGTGGAAACGACAAGGCTTCTTATTATTTAGGACTGGGATATTATAATGAAAAAGGATTTCCTATCAACACCTGGTACAAACGACTTAACGCTACATTAAATGCTGATTACAAAGTGACTGATTGGTTTACTTCATACTCCGGCTTTTCTTTTGCAGATGCACGTTGGCGTGATCCGGTCAATATGAACCAAAGCATTGCTGAATATTTCGGTCGCATGTTGAGTGTACCGCCTACAATGCGTGGATATAATGAAGATGGAGAATTGTTAATGGGGGTACACTCTAAAGATGGTAATCCCAATTTTAATGCCGGCAAATTCACCCGAAAAAATAATACAGACAAAATGTCTTTCTCACAAACATTCAAATTCGATATTACTAAACATATTTATTTAAAACTGGTCGGTAACTGGTATTATAACGAAGGTTTTTATGAATCGATGGATAGGGATTACATGGAAAGACCGGGAACAATCAATACAACCCGATCCACCAGTGCCAAATTCGAAAGAGAATTGACTCAAACCTATAATGTACTTGCCGGTTGGCAACAGAGTTTTCAGAAGCATAATTTCGATGCTTTAGTAGGCTATGAATTTTATGACTGGAGAAAAAAAGGATTCTCTGCATCCGGCCAGCAAGCTCCGACAGATGATTTCATGGACCTGGGATATACCAGTTCGGAAGCGAATAAAAGAGGTGTTGACTCCTGGCATGAACGCCAACGTATTATGTCAGCTTTCGGTAAAATCAACTACGATTATGATGGCAAATACCTGCTCTCTTTTACATTCAGAGAAGACGGCTATTCAAAACTGTTGGATAACCGATGGGGATTTTTCCCCGGAGTATCATTGGGTTGGAATATTCTGAAAGAAGACTTTATGGAAAATAGCCGAAATGTACTTTCTTTCCTGAAAGTGCGTGCAGGTTACGGCCAAAACGGAAATGTAAACCCGGATTATATCGGTAGTTATACATTACAAGGTTCTTATGGAACAAGTAGTAAATATAACGGAACTTTAGGTTTTGGAATGGGTAATTTGCCAACACCGGGAATCCGCTGGGAAAAGTCCGCAACATTTGATGCAGCTGTCGATGCCAGCTTTATGGAGAATAAATACAATCTAAGTGTAGGATTCTTCAATCGCATAACTTCCGACCTGTACGCCAATGTAGATCTTCCCGGATCATCAGGCTACAATACAATTCTGACAAACAACGGTTCCGTCCGCAACAATGGTTTGGAAATAGATGCAAGTGTAAAGATTATCAACACAAAAGACTGGAAATGGGATATTGGTGGCAATATCACTTTCATCAAAAGTATTGTTACAAAATTACCGGACAATGGCAACCTGAACAACCGTCAGGGAGGTCAGCAGGTTTACAGCGGCAAAAAGCTGGAAGACGGCACTTACGAAAAGATCTGGATCGGTGGAACCCAGGAAGGCCAACGTGTCGGTCAAATGGTAGGCTATATAGCTGAAGGCATTTACCAAAGTGAAGATGAAATCAACCGGTCAGGTATAAAACAAGATATTACGACCTATTATGGAGATGCCTACAGCCCGGAAGAATATGCCAAACTATCTCCTGAGGATCAAGCAAAAAATTATAAACTCGCCCCTGGGGATATCAAATGGAAAGATATAAACGGAGACGGCATTATCGACCAGTATGACCAAGCGTCTCTTGGCAACCAGGTCCCTAAATGGACAGGTGGTATCAACACTACTGTTGCATGGAAAGGGTTAACTCTTTACGCTAAATTAGATTTTGCTTTAGGGCATACGATCTACGATAATATCCGCCCCGGATTCTTGTCGAATAACCAGGGAGAATTTAATACACTGGAAGATGTAAAAGATACGTGGACACCAGAAAACACTGGTGCCAAATATCCACGATACGATCGTGCTGACGGTCTTATAAAAAACAACTACAGGGGTAGCACTCTCTTTGCTCATAAAGGCAATTATTTATGTTTTCGTGATATTACGCTTAGCTATGCCCTTCCACAGAGTCTGATAAGTAAAGTGAACGTACAAGGACTTACCTTTTCTGTCACGGGACAAAATCTGGGCTATCTGAAATCCAATGTATATACTCCGGAAGGACGCGGATTCGCAGACTCCGGTTATCCGTTACCTATTTCAATTGTATTTGGTGCACAATTAACTTTCTAAAAATGAAGAATTATGAAAAATATTATTAACTATCTCACTATATGTATAATGCTGATACTTGCATCATGTGACTCACTGGATATCGCTCCGGAAGATTACTATGCGGAAGGCAATTTCTGGAAAAACGAATCACAGGTTAACGGATTCATGTCCGGTATGCATACAAGTTTAAGGAATAAAGCCAACACATTCTTTCTAATGGGAGAACAAAGAGGCGGCCTCTTTATTGAAAACGGAACTTTTGGAACAGGCATGGATAATGTGAATATGATTATTCACAATTTAAAGGAAAGTTCTCCCGGATTTTCCAACTGGGACGGTTTCTATGGCAATTTGGTTAATGTAAATATGTTTATCTACAAAGTGGAAAGCGGATTACCATTCTTATCCAAAGAGAAAACAGATTTTTATTTAGGACAAGCTCATGGAATCCGGGCATATTACTATTTCTATATGCTCCGAACCTGGGGGGGAGTTCCTCTGGTTACTGAACCGAAAGTTGCAACAGGTGCAACTAGTCCGAATGAATTATACACAGCCAGAAGTACAGAAGCTGAAATTTTAGATTTCTTGAAAAAAGAAATCAATCTATCCGAAAGTTATTTCAAGGATGATAATTTCACATTAACATCCAAACGCGAAACATGGTCGAAGGCAGCAACGCTAATGCTAAAAGCAGAGATATACTTGTGGGCGGCAAAAGTAAAAACCGACGGGAACCCTCCTGCATCCCCCTCTGATGATCTTACTACAGCCGCACAGGCCCTCACCGCAGTGGAGGCTTCCGGTAAGTTTGGTTTACTCTCTTCATTTCAAGATATTTTTGCTTACAACAATAAAGGGAACAATGAAATTATCCTTACTTTACATTATGAGAAAGGAGAAGCAGAACAGAATTTGAGAAGATTCATGTATGATATCCCAATGATGGCCAGTTGGTATGATAAAGAAGGGATTCCGATGAACGACCCATTAAATGTAGGTGATAGATGTATTCTGGCGAACGAATACAAATGGGATTTGTTTGAATCATACGATGAAAATGACACTAGAAAATATACGACATTCATGGATTTCTATAATCAGGATAAAACACAACACGGTGTCGTATTACGTAAATTTCTGGGAACAGTTGACAATAATATACGTAACTACAGCGACGACATGCCTCTGTACCGTTATGCCGACTTATTACTGATGAGAGCTGAAATTAAAAACATGCAAGGATCAGACCCTTCTGTTGAAATCAATAAAATCAGAGAAAGAGCATATACAGGAAATGCTTATCCCAGCTATACAAATAAGAGTTTTGCAGAAAACGAGTTGGCAATACTTTCTGAAAGAGATAAAGAATTTGTACGTGAAGGCAAAAGATGGTTTGATGTACGCCGTATGCATGATGCCTCTGGTAATCCGTTAGCATTCACACAAAGCGGACTAAGCCAATCAGAAGCTTATAAATTACTTTGGCCGATTGATACGGGAACTATGACAAAAGATCCATTGGTGAAACAAACCGAAGGATATTAATCGATTTATTAATTATGATATTAACTTTTACGCTTTTTCAGCATAATTGATCCTTATTCCGCATTACAATCGGAATAAAAATGTACCTCCCAAGAAGATCTTTTTCATTAAATACTTCTTGGGAGTCTTTTTTCAGAAAAAGATACATGCTTGTCAGTATTCTTGGACTGAAACCACTGTTTATGATAAAGAAGTTGCCCATCTTGCACATTTTATGTACTTTTGTGCCGTAAATAAATTAAATAAAGGTATGAGTCATAATTTATTGAAAGGTAAAAGAGGCATTATCTTCGGTGCGCTGAACGAGATGTCGATTGCCTGGAAGGTGGCAGAAAAGGCTGTGGAAGAAGGGGCAACTATTACATTAAGTAATACGCCGGTTGCCGTACGTATGGGTGAAGTTGACGCCCTGGCTAAAAAGCTGAACGCTGAAGTGCTGCCGGCAGATGCCACTAGCGTGGAAGATCTGGAAATGGTATTCTCAAAATCAGTAGAAATACTGGGAGGAAAAATAGATTTCGTATTGCACTCTATCGGTATGAGTCCGAACGTGCGCAAAAAACGTACATACGATGACCTGGATTACGATATGCTGGGAAAGACATTGGATATATCCGCCGTCTCTTTCCACAAGATGCTCCAGGTAGCCAAAAAGCAGGATGCTATCGCCGATTGCGGTTCGGTACTTGCTTTATCGTATGTGGCAGCACAGCGTACTTTCTTCGGTTACAACGACATGGCGGATGCCAAGAGCCTGCTGGAATCGATTGCACGCAGCTTCGGTTATATTTACGGACGCGAAAAGGGAGTACGTATCAATACGATCTCTCAGTCACCGACCCTGACAACAGCCGGTAGCGGAGTGAAAGGTATGGATCATCTGATGGATTTCTCCAATAAGATGAGTCCGCTGGGTAATGCATCGGCCGAAGAATGTGCAGATTACTGCATCGTAATGTTCTCCGACCTGACCCGCAAGGTTACTATGCAGAACCTTTTCCACGATGGTGGCTTCTCAAGCATGGGCATGAGCCTTCGCGCCATGAACCAGTACAGCAAAGGATTAGAAGAATTTACCGACGAGAACGGAAATATTATTTACGGCTAACCAGCCGTAAATAGCTGACAGTTATGCTAATAAAAATATACCCCGAAAATCCCAATCCGAGGGAAATAGACAAGGTTATCGACGTCCTTCGCGACGGAGGCCTGGTCATTTACCCGACCGACACAGTATATGCGATCGGCTGTGATGCGCTGAATGTCCGCGCAGTTGAAAAGATCTGCCAGATGAAAGGTATCAATCCTCAAAAGAGCAACCTTTCCATCATCTGTTACGATCTTTCCAATTTGAGCGAATATGCCAAAGTGAGCAACACGGCATTCAAGCTGATGAAGAAGAACCTGCCCGGTCCTTTCACCTTCATCCTGCCAACAAGTAGCGAATTGCCGAAAATATACAAAAACAGGAAAGAAGTCGGTATCCGTGTACCGGATAACAATATTATCCGGACCCTAGTAAAGGAGCTGGGAAACCCTATTCTGACCATGTCTGTTCATGACGACGATGACGTGATCGAATATTCGACCGATCCGGAGCTGATCCATGAAAAGTATGAAAATACGGTGGACATCGTTATCGACGGTGGCTACGGTGGTTTCGAAGCCTCAACGGTTGTAGATTGCACCACGGATGAGTTTGAGATTGTACGCCAAGGGAAAGGTATATTAGAATAAAGCAAAAAGGCTTCCTGCATTGAAACAGGAAGCCTTTTTTATTTTAACTATCTAACAGAATCTGCAATTTAGAAGTTCCCCACATTTGCTTTATCCCACCAGACACGAGTACCGCCAATATCGCCGGTAAATTTTCCACTTGAGTTTTCCTGATTCAACAGATCAATACCTTTCTGTAATTCTGCATTATTTGTATTGATTTCAATTTCAGAATAAATCAGACGGCGAATTTGTTCATCCGTATCAATTGTTCCGTTACTACTATTGACGCGAACCGGGAATAGTTTAGGATAACCTGTACGGCGATATTCAGCCCAGGCTTCTGTAGACAACGGGAAGTTTGCCAGCCATTTTTGCGTAATGATACGCTGCAGCTTTTCTTCATTGCTCGCACCATCATTCCATTTAACCGGCACTGTATTCATTGCTTTATAACTATTTTTAGAGTCAATCGGATCTACGAAGTCAATCTGCGTTGTAGTACCATTGATGTAATTCTCGATATCTTGTTCAGATATATCAACCGTTCCATTCACATAAGCCTTTTTGTATTTCAACTCATTATTAATAGAGATACGGATACCTTCTTCATACAAATCCTTGGCATTACCACCCATACTCCAACCACGCAAAGCACCTTCTGCACGCAGGAAATAAGCTTCTGCCACCTTCATTACCGGGAACGGAGTAGCATAAGAACAAACGACACTTGAGAAACCACCCCATTTATTCGGCTTCGAAGGTAATTCACAACCCGCACGTATGCCCAGATACTTAGTATCTACAGCTATTTTAGATCCGTCTTCGGCAGCAATTTCCTGAGTATTCTTCGTTATATACAACGGCGTACGAGGATCCTTATAACCTTCCATAATAGTTACCAAAGATGCATTGACGCCACAATCTCCCCATTCGAACATACGGGTCAATTCATTACTTAGACCCTGATCGATCAGAATATCTTTATCGGCAGAGGTCAGAACACCACCCTGATACGCTTCTTCCGCTTTCTGTTTTGCCAAAGTCGGATTCGCTTTTACAATACGCATCGCAATACGAAGTTTGAACTGGTTAGCAACCTTTATCCATAAAGAGCGGTCACCTTTGCACCAATAGTCAAACTGTTGCATGTCTGCTACGGCTGAAGTTCCATTTTTGAAACCTTCTATTGCTTCATCCAGCAAAGTGAACATACTATTATAAACACTTTCCTGTGTATCATAAGCAAAAGCCACATCATTGCCATCCAATACAGACTGATAGGCAATAGGTCCGTAAGCATCTGTCGTCATCAGCATACCGTAAACCTGGACAACACGCATAACGGCAGCATAATCTTTGATACCCTTTTCATCACAGGCATTGATCAGACGGCGGGTATTATTGAAGATATGCAGATAAAAATTCTCATACATACCGCCACAGAAACCACGGTTCAATTTATAATCGGCATTCCCGTTACCTCCAAAGTTGTGAGGGGTCATGAAATAACCGCCAAACAGATCAACACTCAGGTTTGTCCAGAACTGGAACATATTCTGCTGCGGAGCATATACATAAGTAATCGGTTCTATGAACTGAGCCTCAAACGGCATGTTATCCGGATCGACTTCATATTTATTGGTATTCAGTTCCTCAAAATTATCAGTACAACCGACAATCATCGTGCCGCAGGCAATAGTCAGGCCCAAAGCGGCTGCATATTTGAATAATATATTTAATTTCATAGATAATCAAGATTAGAAGTTTAATTTCAGATTAAGACCAATACTACGGGAAGAAGGCAACGCAAACATATCAACCCCTTGCCAACCGTTTCCGGTACCGGCTGATACATCCGGATCCATCGGAGCATCTTTGTAGAAGAAGAACAGGTTACGGGCGATCAAAGACGCATTCAGATTCTTTCCGATACCGAAAAGGTTACGGAACGTATATCCGAAAGACAACTCACGCAAACGGACATTTGTTGCATCATAAACATACAACTCATTAGCATACTGCGAATTGAAGTTTGTTGCACCTACTACGGAATAGAATTTCTGAGGATCGAAAGTTACTCCTTCAAACACAACACCACCATTATCGCGGGCAGCACCAGAGCGTTCAGAAACACCCCAACCATCTAATGTTGCTTCGGTCATAGACATTACTTTACCACCCACCTTTGCATCGATCAAGAATGACAAAGTGAAATCTTTATAGTGGAATGTATTGGTCCAACCCATATTTACTTTAGCATTCATATCACCGACATATTTCAGATCCTGAATACCGTCACCACCCAACTGGGGAGCACCGTTTTCAGAAACAACAGGTTTACCGTTGTCATCTCTTTTGATCTGACGAACATACAAGTCACCATAATGGCCGCCTTCCTTCAGGATCACTTTTGCTCCGCCATAATCAGCCAGGGTCAAACCGTCAGGTAGTTCATCCACTAATTCCTTAATCTCATTCTCGTTATAAGCAAAGTTGAAGTTTGTACTCCAGCTAAAATGATCGGTAAACTGATTATGCCAACCCAAGCCAATTTCAAAACCCTGGTTCTGCACATTACCGGCATTTACATAACGATTTCTCAGACCTGTTTCCCACGGAGCTGAGATTGAGAAGAACTGGTTCTTTGTATTTGTCTTATAATATGTAAGATTCACATCTAGGCGATTCTGTAGGAATGTTCCGTCAAAACCAACTTCCAGAGAATTTGTCTTTTCCGGTTTCAATGTTTTGAACGGTGCATTTTCGGGAGGCGTCAAAGCTCCCTGGTCACCTAACTCATAACGCAGGTTCGTCATAAAAATAGGAACGTCATTACCTACCATTGAGTAAGAAGCACGCAACTTAAACATATTAACACTCTTGCCAAAGTCAATAAACTTATCCAGCAAAGCACTGGCACCTACTGACGGATAGAAGAAAGAAACACCATCCGTATATGCCAAAGCAGAAGACCAGTCATTACGGGCAGTTACATCTAGGAACAAACCTTCCTTATAACCGAACTGAGCAGTCGCGAATACAGAATTCAAACGTTTTTCTTTCAATGATTCAGTCGTAGTCATCCGGTAATAGTTAGCCGGAGAGAAGATATTCGGATAATAAGCACTACCAGTCGGTTTGCCATCTACAACCGAGAATTTGGAGTCACCCCAACCGATCAAATCAACACTGGAACCAGTTGTTTTCGTAAAACTGCTACCAGCTGTCACCGATAAAGTATAAGTATCTTCCCAGCTCTTATTATAGCTTGCCAGAATATCTCCATACATCTGCTCACTGAAAATACGGGAATCCTTCATGGTACCCATCTGGTTACGTCCGCCTGTACTGGAAGCATATTCATTATATATCCATTTCTCATCGCCACGTTCGTAACGCAAACGGCCGGTAACGGAAAGACCTTCCATAATATCATATTTAACACTACCCCCGAATTCATAACGGTTACGGTTTGAAGTCGGTTTCTGACGGTTCACCATCCAGTAAGGGTTGGAGAATTGTTCCTGGGCAACATTCGTCCAGTTCTGGACATTTGCGTTCAAAGAAGGTTTATACACCTCGTAATTATTTTTGTAATTATCCCAGTCTTCTCCTCTCGGGAACAGATAAGCACCGGTAACCGGATTACTCAGAAAACCGGCTGCTGCCTGATTCTCAATATCCTGATTATTATAGCGGGCACTTACATCAATATGAACTTTCTTCCATAGGTGGAAACCGACTTTAGCCAACAGGTTATGACTCATATAGGTATTTTTCGGTGTTACACCGTGAGAAGCTACATTCGCATAAGAAAAATAAGAAGAGATGTGTTCATTACCACCACTCAAAGCAATTGAATTGTTGGTAGTGAAACCAGTCTGATAGAAATCTTTTGCATAATTTGGAGCAGTAGTCGACAATTTGTCCCCCCAACTGAATGTACCCTCATTGCTCATTCCGTAAGAATTCTGGAACTTAGGCAACGAAGCAACTGTTTCCACTGTTGTATTGCTCGATACATCGATCGACACTTTACCCGACGATGCCGATTTAGTAGTAATCATAATTGCACCGTTGGCAGCCACAGCACCATACAAAGCCGCCGCAGAAGCACCTTTCAATAAAGTTATCTGAGCAATATCGTCCGGATTGATCGTAGACATGGCATCACCACCATCACGACCTCCACCATAATTACTGTTTACCTGTGAATCAGACACATTCATCATCAAAGGTACCCCGTCTACCACAATCAACGGTTGGTTGCTACCATTAATAGATTTGTTACCACGAAACAGGATCTTGGAAGCACCACCCGCACCGGTAGAGTTCGGAGTGATCTGCAAACCGGCACTCTTACCCTGTAAAGAGTTAATCATGTTTACGTTCTTAATTTCATTCAAGTCTTTGCCGCCAACAGTCTGGGCTGCATATGACAACGTTTTCGATTCGCGTTTGATACCCATGGCAGTTACAACAACTTCGCCCAATTGTTCAGAATCGGAAACCATAGAAACATTAACAACAGAACGTCCGTTAACCGGTTCTTCTACTGTTTTCATACTCAAATAAGAAAATACCAGAATTGCATTTTCACCAACTTCCAGAGAATACTTTCCATCGAAATCAGTTACAGTTCCAATAGTCGTACCCTTTTGTAGAACATTTACGCCAGCAAGAGGCTCATTCAGTTCTTTGTCCATCACAACACCGCTTACTTTTCCTTGTGCCCACAGCACATTTGTACATATCCCAATGCAGAATAGTACCAACATAACAAAGCTCTTCCTCATAAAGTCAGATTGTTTAGGTGAATTAATAATGAAAATTTCCATAACACTTTATCCTAAAGTTAAATAACAGGTTTAACATTTACACACATACAGCCAGAACAAGAACTAAGTTCTACCAGAACT